>CAIQIE010000215.1 GCA_903871805.1 uncultured Planctomycetaceae bacterium
GCTGCGCTGCGGGATGCCGTGTTGGAGCAGATGCGTCACGACGACGTGCGAGCCGTGTTTCACTATGTGCCTTTGCATTCCTCGCCCAAGGGACGGGAACTTGTGGGAGACGTCAGCCTGCCTGTGACGGAAGACCTGAGCGGTCGACTGATCCGAATGCCGTTCTACTACGACATGACGGATGAGGAACAGCAGCGAGCAATCACCAGTTTGAAAAATGCCCTGTCACAATTCCGCCATTCCTGAGCGCCAGATGCCACTCGCGGAGGGGGCTGGAAAACCATGTCAAAAGCCCATTGGGAATAATCATCGAACCCCGTCGTTGTCCGTCAATTACTCCGGTCAAAATTTTTCAAACGTCCCCCTCGAACACAACCAACTCCCATCTGCGAAATCTGTGCTCCAACACCTCTTCCCGACCACTGACCATTGAAAACGGCCCCGCAATTTTTCGTGTATTTCATGGTTAATATCCCCCACACCCCTCGAACACAACCTCCCTCTATCTTCGTCCTCCGTACCATCTGTGGTCTAACCTCGTCCCGGAATCCCGAACACCGCCCTGTTCAAATACAGCGATGTAGCGCTCATGCGAGTTCAGATGCTGGATTGGGATTTAAAGTTCTTCGTAGATGCAGTTGGTTGCCTCGTAAAACTTCACGGCGCTGAGTCTGCTCATGCCATTCGGGAAATTGTGTAGAAGTCAGAGTGTTGTAGGGGCAATGTTGCCACTGCTTAAGAAAAGCCGGACCTGTCTGAGCACTACGTCCTGACCCGAGTGGAACAGCAACGGCTTCTCTGCACACTGGGTGTGTCGGGGATGCAGCAGGCACAGGTTGAGGGGTCTCCGCGAGATAATACCTGCAACCGTTGGACGTGTCCTTCAGAAATATCCTGGGCCACCCAAGGAATCGCTGTACGATCGGTGGATGGACAGAAGTTGCATGCGTGATTTCGCCGGTTTGGTTTCGACAGCGTCACTGGGGCAGGCGAGGGTTAAGTGGTGACAGCAGCGTTAAAACCGCCGACGTGCAAAAATTGGCTTGATTGCGGTGGACGGTGATGCCTTTAGCCCTGAGGTTGGGAGGCAGTTGATGGAGCAAGCGGCCTGTCTCGGCGTAGAGGCCGGGTGCTCAGGTGTTACCGTTGCGTCGCAGGCGGTAAATGTTCGGTCGGTGCATTTTGTCTTTGCTCTATGCCGATCATGTCAGAACATTTGCGCAACATGTCGAATTCGCATCGCTCGTCCCAAAACGTTTCGACAGCAGGACGCGGACACAACTCTGGAAGCCATGGAAACAGGTGCCGGAGACTTTCCGGAATCGTTGGATTGTCACTCCTTTGACGGAAGTACCGCTCCAGGTCGATTTTCAACACGCTGTGAGTGCCCAAAAGTCGTGCGGAAGAGTGATTTGCTGATTCCTGGAGACTGCCTTGCCGAGACCCTTTACCATTGAGTGTGCGAGAGGGCGACCGCCGTCGCCGGAAAACTCCGTGGCTGACTGGGCAGTGTTACAAATCGCAGACTCCATAATGCCGGAAACCCAATGGTAGAGAGCGACGTTAGCATGAGCCGGAGTTCTGAGTCAACGCGGAGGGGAGCACGACTCCGCTTGTTGCAGATGCATTACGAAAGTTGCGTCGGTCACATCGGGGGGAATTTGTCATGCCTGGATGTTCTGCTGGAACTGTTTCATGAACGAATGTGCAGTGGCGATCAGTTCGTTCTCTCGAAAGGCCATGCGGCCGGAGCACTGTACATCACGTTGTGGTCCAAAGGACTGATCTCCGAGGCGCACCTGAGCACCTTTCACCGCGATGGAACCCTGCTCAGCGGTCACCCGCCAGCGTCCGGCGTCCCCGGGGTGACCTTTGCAACGGGCAGTTTGGGACACGGCCTGTCTCTCGCTGCCGGTTTGGCTCTGAGTAGTCGCTGGCTGGGCAGCCCCGAAACCGTCTATTGTCTGACGTCCGACGGCGAGTGGAATGAAGGCTCCATGTGGGAGGCTCTGATTTTCGCAACCCACCAGGATCTGAACAACCTCGTGGTTATCATGGATCAAAACGGTCTGCAGGGCTTCGGATCGACACAGGACGTGGCAGACTTATCGCCCCTTGCGGAGAAGTTTCGCTCGTTCGGGCTGACCGTGCTGGAAGTGGACGGGCACGCGGACAATATCCTGCCCGCCCCGAATGAGATTCCTGATCATCGTGGCCCCCTGATTGTTCTCGCCAAAACGGTAAAAGGCAAGGGGGTGTCGTTTATGGAAAATCGGATGGAGTGGCATTACCTGCCGTTGAAGTCGGAGCAGTATGCTCAGGCCCGTTTAGAATTGGAGCAGTAATGCGTCGCGCTTTTTGTGATGGGCTGACGCAACAGGCCCAGCGGAACGACTTTGTATTCCTGACGGGCGACCTGGGTTATGCAGCCCTGGAAACACTTCGTGAGGCGATGGGGAGCCGTTTTCTGAATGCCGGTGTGGCGGAGCAGAATCTGGTCGGGGTCTCCGCCGGGCTGGCAAAAGCCGGATTGCGCCCATGGATTTACAGTATCGCTCCCTTCCTGTATGCACGGCCCTTTGAACAGATCCGCAACGATCTCTGTCTGCATCGGCTGCCAGTCGTTGTGGTCGGCAACGGCGGCGGCTACGGTTACGGAGTGATGGGGGCGACTCATCATGCGATTGAAGACTATGGAGTGCTGCTGACCCTGTCTGGTATGACCGTCCAGATTCCGGCCTTTGATCGGGATTTGGAATCTTTGCTGCCGCAGTTGTTCGAGGCAACGGGGCCCGTGTATCTGCGTTTGGGGCTGGGGGAGCAACCGGACAATGTGCAACCACCGGACTATCAACCCTGGCGAAAATTGATGGCGGGAAGTGCTGGAACCTTGATTGCCGTCGGACCACTTGCCGGGGGCTATTGGCGAGATCTCGTTGCTTTGGACCCCTCCCAGCGACCGTCGCTCTGGTGTTTGTCGACACTGCCGATCGGAGCCCTTCCTGAAGAATTGGTCGCTGAACTTCGCCAGACGCGGAAACTGGTCATTGCTGAAGAGCATGTGGCGCAGGGATCTGCTGGACACTCGATCATGGTCCAAATGCTTCGCTCAGGGCTGGGCGGAGTTTCTGTCGATCATGTGACCGCGGTCGGGTACCCATCGGGCACCTATGGTTCGCAACGCTTTCATAGAAAAGAGTGTGGCCTCGATTCAGCGTCAATCCGGGGCCGATTCACCGAAGGAGAGCAGCGATGATCAACGCGATCGAACATCAAAACAATGGTGAGGCTCTGCGAGCAGAGATTGAACGACTGGATGGGCCCATTCTGGTCCTGGGGGCCAGCGGCTTTGTCGGAGCCAATCTGCTGCAGACGCTGCTGAGCGTGCGTCAGGACGTGCATGGCACTGCCAGTCGCAAACCGGCGTGGAGATTGGAGGCGATCCCTGATCAAAACGTTCATGTGGTGGACTTATTGATCGAATCCAACGTAGACGCGATGCTCAGCCGCGTCAAACCACGCACGGTTTTCAATTGTGTTGCGTTTGGCGCATATTCCTTTGAGACAGACAGTCGACTGGTCTACGAGACAAATTTTTCGTTTTTGACGCGTCTGTTACCAAAGCTACAGGCGCTGAATGTCAGCAGCTACGTGCATGCAGGAAGCAGCTCAGAGTACGGCGACAATTGCAGTGGACCGACCGAGGATGCCTGTCTGCTGCCGAACTCGCACTATTCCGTTTCCAAAGTCGCAGCCGCCGGTTTAGTATCCTACTACGGACGGCACCTGAAACTTCCCTGTGCAAATCTGCGGCTGTATTCCGTGTATGGACCGCTGGAGGATTCCTCGCGTTTGATTCCGGCCGTTGTCAGAAGCGGGTTGAGTGGGACTCTGCCGGAATTTGTGAGAGCGGATGTTTCACGGGATTATGTGTACATCGATGATGTCACTCGGGCCTTTGTGCTGACGGCCACTCGACTGCGTGAAAGCGACTATGGAGTTTCGCTGAATATCGGCACCGGCCGGTGTGTCAACATGCGGGATATGGCGGAAGTCGCGAAACGGGTGTTTGGCATTCTTGACGAGCCGCGATTTACAATGGCAGAGCGACAGTGGGACACGGCCAACTGGTATGCCCAGCCAGCTCTGGCGGAAGAAAAAATTGCCTGGAAGGCAGAAGTGGATTTGGAGCAGGGGTTACGACGGACGGCCGCATGGATGCAGACGCTTCCGGATGCGGAAGCTTACCGCAAGTCCTCCAAAAAGTTCGCATTGGACACTCGGTGTAGTATCAGTGCTGTGATTGCCTGCTACAAGGATGGTCAGGCGATCCCAATCATGTATCAGCGGCTGAAGGCGGTCTTTATGCGGCTGAATCTGGATCACGAGATTATTTTTGTCAATGATTGCAGTCCGGATGACTCGGAAGAGGTGATACGTCGGATTTCGGCGGACGATCCGCGGGTGATCGGCATTTCTCATTCACGAAATTTTGGGTCTCAGGCCGCCTTCATGAGCGGACTGCGGCTGGCTTCAAAGAACGGGTGTGTGCTGCTGGACGGCGACCTACAGGATCCGCCGGAATTGATTGAGCAATTCGTCGAGGAATGGCGCAAAGAGTTTGACGTTGTGTATGGCCGTCGCGTGAAGCGAGAAGCAACGCTATTCATGCAGTTCGCCTACAAGGCGTTTTACCGGATATTTGACTATTTTTCGTACGTCCCGGTGCCGCATGACGCTGGGGATTTCGCCCTGCTGGATCGCAAGGTGGTCGATGCGTTGACCCGATTCCCGGAGCGTGACCTGTTTTTGCGCGGGCTGCGGGCCTTTGCGGGATTTCGGCAGACGGGCGTGGATTACAATCGCCCCGAGCGGATGTTTGGGCGAAGCACGAATAATCTGCTGAAGAATTTTGGGTGGGCGAAAAAAGGCATTTTAAGTTTCAGTAATACGCCGCTGAATATGTTGAGCGTCGCAGGTACTGTTCTGTTACTTGGCACGGTGCTGCTGGCACTGGTACAGGTTACCCTGAGGCTATTAAATCCAGGGTCAGTTCCACAGGGTGTGACCACTGTGTTGCTGGCCATCATGTTTTTCGGGTCGCTGTCAATTCTATCCACTGCCATTGTGGGCGAGTACATTGCCAAGATCTTTGAAGAAGTGAAACGCCGGCCACTTTACATCAGACGCAGTGTGGTGAAAAACGGCCAGATTCGACAGGCCGTGTCCGAAAGTCAATCCGAGGTGTCCGATGCCCGTTCCTGAAATCATTGGGCGACAGAATCTTCTGTGCCGTAAAAGTGAAGTCTGGAAGCCGCCAGTATTCTCCGGGTCGGGTACCTGGTCTGGAAGAATTCTCGCGTACGTAAGGCGATTATTGGATCTGCAGGCCGCATCCTTGTGGGCTGACCTTTCAGTGGTGTTGAAGCAGTTGTCCGGGACCGTCGTCGATGTGGGGTGCGGCGCCCAGCCCTATCGAAATCTGTTGATGCCCGAAGTCAGGTACATTGGAATCGATACCGCGGCCGCTGACCAAAAGTTTGGCTATTTGACCGGCGACACGCTGTACTATGACGGAGCCACGTTTCCCTTAGCGGCCGAAAGCCGAAAGTGCTGATGCGGTGATTGCCACTGAGACACTTGAGCATGTCGCGGATACCGGACAGTTTCTGGGAGAGATAGGTCGGGTATTGAAACCCGACGGGATTGTCGTGTTGACGATCCCATTTGCGGCGCGCTGGCATTACATCCCCTGGGATTATTATCGTTTCACACCAAGCGGTCTGAAGGTTATTCTGGACAAGGCTGGGTTTTGTGACCTGATTGTGTATGCCAGAGGAAATGCGGTGACCGTGGCCGCTTACAAGGCCATGGCGGTCGGTTTAGCCCTGCTTCTGGGTCGTTTTGAGAACCCAATGAGTTTGGTTTTGGCTCGCCTCATCGGAGCGATTCTTCTGCCCGTCCTGGCCTTGGCAGCCCTTGTCGGTCAGATCTCGTTACGGTTTGAAGGTGGAGATGATTGCCTCGGCTACACTGTCATTGGGCGTCGTGGAACGGTCGTGCCGGGTGAGAGCCGCTGTTCAACAGTTTCAGCGGAAACTGGTTGACCGAATATCAGGTTGACCTGAGGGATTGGTTTAATTCTGTGGCAGTCTGGAATATTCACGAATCGTCCAGTTGAAGGAGATGCAGAGGCGTGCAGAACGTGCAAAGAAATTGCCCCTTGTGTGGCCAGTGTGATCAGTCCAGCTTGTACGCAGAGTCGACTCTTGATCGGAAACAACTGACCGAGTTCTCCTTCGCATCACGGAAGGACCCCGAATACATGAATCATCGGCTGATGTTGTGTGCGCGGTGTGATATGTTATACGTGAGTGAGATTGCCGGCGTGTCGGACCTAAGCTCAGAGTATGACAGCGCCGCGTACGACAGTCAGGTTGAGTCGGTGTACGCGGCGAGTACGTACATGAGGTTACTGTTGCCGATGTTTGATCGGCTACCGGACCGAGTGGGCGCCCTTGATATTGGAACAGGCGACGGAGCGTTCCTTGTTGAACTACTGGAACGGGGAAAACTGACTGATGTTGTGGGGCTTGAGCCGTCAACGGCGCCTATCCGGTCTGCCGACGCGAGGGTGCAGGGCCTCATCCGTCAGGCCATGTTCGTCGAAGGACTTTACCCTTCAGAAACATTCTCACTAGTGACCTGTTTCCAGACGATTGAGCACGTGGACGATCCTGCGGGCTTGTGCAGCGAGAGCCTGCGCATCTTAAAACCGGGCGGGGCCCTCGCGATTATCGGGCATAACCGACGAGGGTTTCTGAACCGGATCCTCGGGCGGAAGTCGCCGATTTTTGATATCGAGCATTTGCAGTTATTCTCGCCGGAAAGTCTGCGGCGTCTGATGCAGAATGCAGGCTTTCATTCGGTCAGTGTGAAGTCGTTCTGGAACACGTATCCAGTATCTTATTGGGCTCGTTTATTCCCGTTCCCGCGTCCCATTAAGAAAGCAGTGATCGGATTACTGCGAGTCACTGGACTAGGCCGGATTCCGCTGCCCTTCCCGGTAGGCAACCTTGTCGCGGTTGGTCACCGGGAATCCTGAGGCTTAAGAATTCTTGCACCAGGAACTTAACATCCCCCGTGTGCGTAAGCGCTGTTCTGCAACAGGGTTGATCGGTGCAATTCATGTCCTCTGTCTTGATTGTCGGCCTGGATGCGTTCCTGGATACAGGCGACGGCGTCGCTTCAAATGGGCGTGCATAACATTCAGAGGAGTCGTTCAGTCAGATTCTTTGATTCTGTAAGTACTATGCAGCATGTTTTCGACCGACTTCGCACTATCGCGCCGCGTGATGCGGTGGCTGAAACCCGTACTGTGATGTCCGGAGTTTGTGACTGGCTGAACCGCTGTTTTGATCAGGTGGCGCAGTGACCGGCTCGGCGAGGTAGCCTGATCTCATCGTTGGGACCAGTTAGCGGATGGCGCTTTGTGGCGTGGGATTTCTAACCGTCGTCCGCGGGGTGTGCGTCGAGAACGGATCGCCCGGAATTGCTGGAACGCATGGCAAAAATCAGTCACTGCTGAATATGGCTGTGGCCACCGTGGATGCCGCTGGCTGAGTTTATACCGGTTTTTTCGCTGCTCTCATGTGCAGAGAGGCGGTTTGATTGGTGATTCGTACGGTGGTAAGGGGAGAAGCCGATGACGAGAAAAAATGGCGAGAGTCCAGTGGCGAACCATCGTCTGCGGCGCGGATGGGTATTGGGGCTGGTCTGCTGCGGAGTGCTGCTGGCAGTGCTTTGGCTGGTCCGCGTGCGGTATTCCCGTTCCCACAACTTCGACCCAATTCACGTGCAGTTGATTGGCGATGAGTGGCAGGACTGTCAGATCTTCTATCAGTCGATCTATGGGTCATGGGGGCCGTTGGTGGTCGATGAGCGTTATGGCAACCGGTGGATCCAATCACCCACCGTGAATGGGGTGGTGCGGGTGCTTTTGGCGTGTCCTGGTCAACTGCGGATTCCAACTCAGGCTGTCGAAGTCAGAGCGGGAAGCAACTGGAGTGTGGGACGTGCGGTGCCTGTAAGTGGCGAGGTTGTCCCGGAAAAGCTTCCGGAAATAGCTGGACGCTGCTGGACGTGTCTGGAATTTTCGCCACCGATTGGCTCGTGGATTCCTCTGGCGCGAGGAACGATCAACTGGCAAGGGGATGTATGGCTGCTGTTGGTTCCGATTGTCCAGGTGCTGACGCTGGGAGTGGCGGGGATGACATGTTGGGTGCTGATGCCTGATATTCATCGCACGAGCGTCTGAGCACATCAGAGTATTGCCTCAAGGAATCCGTCAAGGTGGTTGCGTGATGGGATGGTTTCGTGGAATCTTGTTCGTGTGCGTGCTGCCTGCACTGTGGATTGCAGGTGTTGGCGCTTCGCTGATTGATGCTGCACAATTGCTGGTGATTTTTCGGGAAGACCGGTCGGGTGGGGATCTGATATCAGGCTGCCTGCTGGCGGGCATAGCCCTGGCTGGGATAGTGCTCTGGACATGGCAGATCCGACGGCAGGTTACGGACCGTGGGATTCTCAGGCACTGTTACTGGCTGCTGCTCGCCGTACTGACCGCGAAGATTGGCTGGTGCTGCTGGCTGGATTCGGCTCAACCGAATGACATGGGCCGCTACTGGCGTTACGGGCAGCTTTTGGCCAATGGCAGTCGCGAAGAACTGGTATCGGACGGGATGTTTACGCTGGGAGTGTTTGTCCGGCGAGTGTTTTTCTATACAGCGCCTATCATCCGTTTTGTTGGTCCCGAGTTGCGGCATCTGGAAATCGTGAATGTGGCGTTGCAGATGGCCACGTTGTGGATGCTGTTTCTTTGGGGCCGTTCAGCGATCGGTCTGCGTGCGACGGCCCTTGCTATGCCGTGGTATGTGCTGTATCCAGACTGGTGGTTTGCGCCAACATTGGCAAGCCATGACATTCCGGCGATGCTGCTGGTAAGTTGTGTGCTCTGGGCGGCGGAGGGTATACGTTGCCAGTTGTGTCGGCCGCAGGCGCAACTGACTGCCGCGTGGGGGAGACTGGCGTTGTATTCTGTGATTGCGGGTGTGTGTACAGCCTACGTGAACATGGTACGGGACTTTGGCCCGATTTTGTTGCTGACTGCTGTGATTGGAATCACCTTTTATTTCTGGGGATATGGTAATCTTCGGGCATTGTGGGCCAATCCACATTCAGTGCGGTCGCGTGAATCCGCTGTCTGCCAGTGTCTGGTGTTATTTTGTCTAATCTACGTGGGAACAAATCGCTTACTGGTAATGGCCTCAGATATTCCGGAGTTGCGGGGCAGCAACTCTTTCGGAATTGGAAATCTGACAACCAGTGTCGGGACGGACGGTGATGGCACCTTTGTTCATCTGGCGCCCTGGTTTTTGCAGTATGCTCCGGCTCTGCCAGTAAGTGATAAGACGGAGGTGTTTGCCAGAAAGCTGCTATGGGAAAAACTTGGCAAAGGTGTTGAGCTATGGTCTCATGTTTATCGGAAGAAGCAGGTCCTCGCTTATTCCGCGAGGACCATGGAGTATGCTTTCTGCGGGAACGCGGGGAGTTATCTGCAGGCATGGGACATTCCGCACCATGCGCGTGGCCGGATCTATTGTGGATTGCTGTATGGCGTGCTGAGCTGTTTGATGCTGCTTCGACTGCTTTGGATGGATCGATTACCAGTCAATGGAGGTGAGTGCGCAGCGCTCATTCTTGGGATAGGACTGATGGCACCACTGTTGTTGGCTACAGAAGCGCAGCATGCCTATGATCAATTGCTGGCAATACCGATGGGCGCTGCGGTTGGGGTGCTTGCGACTGGTGGGGCGATGGAATCGAACGGTGCACGCGCGGCCAGTTGGGGCCGTAGAGTGCTTGTTGGTGCGGGCTGTTTGGTGATTCTCGTGGTGTTGCAGGCAGCACTGGGTGTGGTGGTGAATGGGTTGGGATTGACTTTTGCCACAATCGATCAGGTAGAAAGCCGTATCGGGGAATTCGATGTGACGCCCGAGCGATTGTCGTTGGACTTCAGTAAGTCGGCAGACACTGTGCTGGGGGCCACGGATTTGGCAGACGTTGAGTTTCGCTTAACGGGAAAGAGTCTGGAAGATGGCGTGCTGAGGTTCTTTCTGTCATCCGATCATGAGAATCAAAAACTTATGAATGCTGTTGCATGGAACGACTGTCCCTGGACGTGGGATTTGATGATTGAGGGGCGTGTCGTTATCTCGGGGCTTGTGCGTGAATTGTCAAGCCCCAAATTGAAGGAACTGCGTCTGACCAGGCAGGGACAGCGGTTCCTGCGGTGTCGACTGGTGGTTCATGGGGACCGTGACTGGTCTGCTGAATTCAAGTCTCCTGATGGTTTTGAACTCGTTCCCCGGCCTCGCATGGCTATCGAGTACTGCTACTGACGCGCCGAGAGCATCTCGTGACAGGATTCAAGTGCTGCGGTATCGCGGTTGTTACTAACGGGATTCGACCCGACGTGCCTGGTATCCTCGCAGAATCATTACAACCGGCGAGGTGTCCGGAATTGTCAAGGTCGTCCAGCGTCAGGCCGATACGGGTGATGCGGAGCCCGGAAACTGTGGGCGCTGCAGGGGAGGTCACCTTGTGAGGGGAGTGCATGTCGCCGACCGGAACGAAGTGCGCGCTCTAAGTGGTTTGATATGGGAGTTATGGTGCTCGTTCTAAGACAGTGGGTATGCTGCCGTTGTGGATTGTAGTTCTACGCCCAGAATGATGTTGCACCGGAAGAGTCGCAGGTGGTGCGGATTAGCTGGGAGTGGACGGTGCGCAGGCAAAACATGCGCAGGCAACACAACCGAATACTCAGTGCGGGGTGAACGAATTCTGAGCATCTTGCCGTTGACAAGTGGCAGAGATACCCGAGAGCCGCGACGATGCGGGTTGGTGTTGAGACTGCAGTGACAGTGACGCATTCTCATGTACTGTCGCATTTTGGGGGAATACCGCTGCATGACGCCGCGACCGGAAATTGAAGAATACCAGACCCGATTTGTAAACAATGTGGCCAGGGTCATCGGGGCGAATTTTTTGCGTCGTCGTCCTACGGTCCGCGTTCTGGATATGGGCTGTGATTGCAGCGGGCGGCAGCTGGCCGTCATCAGCCAACTGGTTCGTGGCGAGGTCGTGGGGATCAATATTCCCGAAGGATTTCCGTTGCCCGAGGCTGTGGTCACAGCCGGGGAACGCGTGCGGTTGCTGCGGATGGACGGCATGCAGCTGGAGTTTCCCGATGCCAGTTTTGATGTCGTGATTTCTGCGAATGTGATTGAGCATGTGCCCAATGTGGCTCGGTTTGTGGCTGAAGCGGCGCGTGTCCTGAAGCCGGACGGAATCTGCTACATGGAGACGGCTCCGATCTGGAGCAGCGCTCGGGGCCATCATTTGATGGAATCCATGGTCGCAGAGAACATCCCCGAAGAAACGCGTTATCGGGATGATGGTTCGATTATTCCCGATTGGGGGCATCTCTCCTTGTCGCGTGAACAAATGGCCGACGCCATTGGCAACAAGGTGCTGGACAAAACTCGCGAGTACCTGCTTTGGTACCTGTATGATTCCAATGATCTGAACAGGACGCCATGGAGCGGTGTGTGTGAAGCATTTCACACAGCCTTTCCGACGGTGCAGTTAATGCCGAGACCGCTTCCGATGGTGGACACAGCATTGATGCCTGACGACGGTCGCGAAGACTATTCCGTCTACGGATTTACTGCGATTGCAAGGAAACAGCCGCAGTCATGGCTGGCAAAAAGATTGTACTGGAGATTACGCAGGGTGGGACTGTGATGCCTCATCAGCAGAAGCGAAAAACGTGCCTCGCCGTGGCATTGCAGGCACCGCGGATGCCAGGAATGGGTGGCGAGGTCCGATCGTACTATCTGCTGCAGGCGGCGACAGAAGTGTTCGATGTGACGCTGGTGTGCCTGGGAGGCCCGGACGGTTCCGGTACCGTGCAGGCCGATCTGGCGGCTCGCTGCGTGCGGGTACTGCAACCAGCGGATTTGCCGCAGGACTTACCAACCCAGTCGAAAGGTCCCGGACGGTTGCGTTCCTGGTGGAATTTGATGTACGCCTTACTGTGTCCCTGGCGAGACCACTGGCTGTATTTTCTCACACTCTTTCTGCAATACCGACCAGGATCGCTCCCACCCAACAGTGGCCCCGGAAAACGTCTGATCAGCTGCGTGATCGGCTGGGAGTCTTCTTTGCTGTCCCGGTTTTGCCATATTCCGCCGATCACATGTTTCATGTTCGACCGTCAGGTGCGTCGGATTCTGGATGCCGTACGAGACGTCGCGGAAAATGAATCCTTTGACGTGCTGTGGGTAGAGCACTCGCTGGCATGGCCGGCCGCGCGGCAGTTCGCTTCGCTGCTGAAGTCTGCGAAACTTCCCGTGATCTGCAGCGGTCACAATGTGGAATATCTTGTCTGTGAACGAATGGGTCGTTCATCGCACTCGCCAGGTGAACGCTGGTTTCATCAGCAACAGGCAGTGCTGATGCGGAGAATGGAACGCCAGATCTACCGTCGTTCCCAGCTGATCTTTCAATGTTCCAGGATTGATGCGGATATTACGGGGAAAGAGACGGCAAACGCTACTCTTTCGGTGATTGGAAATGGGGTCAATGGCGCTTATTTCTTCGATGACCAGACGATCCTGCCGGATCCTGTTCCATTGATCGTTTTCACCGCCGGTTTCGGATACGGCCCAAACCGGGATGCCGTCAAATGGTTTCTTGAAAACGTGTTTCCTTTGGTGCAGAAAACGCTTCCCAATGTGCGATTCCTGTTCGCCGGGGCTCAGGCGGGCGAACTGACAGCACTCGCCGCGCCCTTCGGGGATGCCGTGGAAATCGTGTCGTCGCCAGCCGACATTCGCCCCTGCTTTCAGCGAGCCAGTGTGTATGTCGTCCCACTGCAGAGCGGTGGCGGGACCCGCCTGAAAATCCTTGAAGCGATGTCCATGCGGCGCGCGGTGGTTTCGACTTCAGTGGGGGCCGAGGGTGTCGAGTATGAACACGGCAAGCACCTGCTGCTGGCCGATCAGCCCCACGAATTTGCTGCCAGTGTGACGCAGCTGCTGCTGAATCCTGCACGCCGCACGGAACTCGTGGAAAATGCTGCCGCGTTTGTGCACAAGTTTTATGAGTGGGACAGTCTCAGGGACAGAGCCGTCGCTGTGCTTGAACGGGAATTTCCTCAGTGACACGAAGAAAAATCCTGCTGGTGACCATTCATGCCGGTAGCATGCCCGGCAGCGGCGGCAATGTGCGTTCCCATTTCTTCATTCGGACTGCATGCGCATTGGGTGACGTGACGCTGGTGTCCCTGTGCAGTGCGACCGGGCAAACCGTCGATCCGCAAATTCGGTCCCTGTGCACTGCCGTGTTTGGTGGAGTTGGAAATGGCGAGCGAACGCCGCCGAGGCAACTGTCAGGGCGATTTGCGGCCTTGTGGAACCTTCTGATTGTGCTGCTCATGCCATGGCGTCGTCGGTGGTGCGATTTTGTTGCCTATTGTGTGCAGCATTGCGGTAGCAGTGAGCATGGCGGGCGAAAACGTCTTTTGTCGGCGATACTCAGCCGAGAATACTGGCTCCTCAACCGAATGGGATTTCTGCCACCGCTTTTATGTGCAGCTTACTGGAACACTTTCCAGCAAATAAAACAACAGATGCTGGATCTGGTTCGTGATCATGAGCATGGCGCACAGTTTGATTGTCTCTGGGTCGAAGACGTATACGCGTATCCGTTTGCACGTGATCTGGAAAGCAGTCTGGGGGCCAGGATTCCCCTGAGTATCTGTAACACCTACAACATGGAATGGAGTGTTTTTCAGCGTCTTGCAGAATCGGCTGCTACGCCCGGCTTGAAAAGCCATCTGCTAAGTCAAAGCCGCGCTATGCTGCGGATGGAAAAAGTCGCTTATTCACAAAGTGATTTGACGTTTGTCTGTTCGGGTGAA
>CAIQIE010000216.1 GCA_903871805.1 uncultured Planctomycetaceae bacterium
CGGCATGCGTGGTCCCGATGTTCGAGAACGACAACGAGGTGGGCCGTTTCGAGCACGAGCACGAGCACCGCTGCGCTGAGCACGAGCAGGATTGAAGGGCAAATCCAGGGTTCAAATCGCTGCGGCAATCCCCAAAATCCGTGCCCATCTGTGTCCATCCGTGGTTGAAAAAACACGAATCCCGAAACACAGGAATGCCGCGGCTCAGGTGGAACTTCGCCCTCCCAAAAAACAAACACGCTGTTCTTTCGTGTGATTCGTGTCTTTCGTGGTTCAATCTCACGCCACAACCAAATCCCCAATTATCCGTGCCCATCTGCGTTTATCCGTGGTTCCCAACGGCGAATCTGGAAACACAGGAACGCCGCGGCTCAGGTGGAACTTCGCCCTCCCCAAAAACGCACTCTCATTCCGTGTAGTCCGTATTTTCCGTGGTTCCATCTCACGCCACGACCGAATCCCCCAAATCCGTGTTGATCTGTGTTCATCCGTGGTGGAAAACAACACAGATCTCAAAACACAGCAATGCCGCTGCGGCTCGGGTGGAACTTCGCCGTCCCCCCAACCCAAAACAGACGCTTTGATACAAAATCTCTGCTTCTGCATCTGTACAGGTATCACTTGATACTCAAACCCTCTTTACATTTCATTTTGGACGGCTAGAATGGCCGAAAACAATGCAACCAGCGACGAGGTGCAGGAGATTCGACGCCTCGCGTCCAATCCGGAATTGGTCCGGATGACTACCAGTGTGCAGTTCGACCTTCTCAGTCACAACCTCACAAAAGCCGACGTCTGCGACGAAATCGTCTCGTGGATCGACGCGGGTGGGCGAGTCAAGGCGACGGTGCTTCACACGGTTCCCGGTTTGACAGGGCAGCGGGCCTTCGAAATGAAGCCGCGCATCAATGATCGCCTGTTTTACATCAAGGTGACATTTCAGCAGTTACCAGCGACCGGTGAACGACTTCTGGTCCTGTCTTCGCATCCCAATCATTAGTACTCAGAACCAACAACAATGCGATATGCCTGTCCAATTTGTGGCCAGCAGACACTGGATGACAAGACCGGCACCTTTGTCATGGCTGTGCCTGCCGGTATTCCCGGAGGTGACATCCGGATTGCCGATGCAAACTGGCAGTCTTGTAGTTCGTGCGGTGAACAGATCATTCCCGATGATCTGACCAAAGCGATCGAGCAGGTGCGATATCGTCGCTCAGGCCTTCTCTCGCCCGATCAGATCCGACAGATTCGCGCCCGAACAGGGCTCAGTGCTGTCGAGATGGCTCAGATTCTTGGCGCAGGCGACAAAAGTTACACGCGGTGGGAGAACGGCAAGTCTGTTCAGAACAAAGCCACGGACACATTAATTCGCCTGATTGAGCAGCACCCGGAACTTTTTGCAGACATCAATGCCCGGCGCAGCCCGGATCGCGAGTCGCTGATTCAGAGCTATTTCCAGAGTCTGTCGACGTTCAAGGGCAGCAATCATTTCGCGATCGCGGCACATGGTGAGCCGCTCAGTTCAGCGGCCTGTGAGTCGATACGACGACGACTTCTGGAGTTGGCAGGTGCCAATCAAACATGACCGAATTCGTCGCCGGTTTTCTGCATCTTGAATCACAGGAACTTGTCGAATATCTGCTGCGTGAAACGGGGCATCAGCAGCGTGGGCAGATCCATCCCAGGGATCTGCTCGACTATCTCAGGCTGCAGTACCTGCGGTTTGACTTTATGACCGAATTGCCAAAGGAGGCAAGGGACACGTTTGTCGGGACAACGCCCAGAGCCATGATTTCCTTTCATGATCGTCTGGTCGCTACCGATGTGTCATTGAATGAGTCTCGCACCAGGTTCAGCGTACTGCATGAGGTGGCCCACTACATTCTTCCTCAACATCAGCACACGTTGTATGTGTGCGACAAAAAAGGCATGAGCTTTGGAACGCACCTGCAGTTTGAGCAGGAAGCCAACCGGGTGGCAGCGGACCTGCTGTTTCTGGGAGATCGCTTCGACCAGGAATCCAGCAGTCGCCCGATTTCGGCGTTGACGGTCAGGACGCTGGCGTTTCAATTCGGAGCCTCGTTTGAAGCCACGGCTCGTCGAATCGCTGAACGCAGCTATCGAGACTGTATGCTCGTGTGTTTTTCGAACACATCGAACGCGATCCTTGAGTCCCCGTCAAATCTGCAGTGGACGGTGCACTATTGCATTCCTTCCGCTTCATTCGCAAATCGCTATTTCCAGAAACTGACAAGTGGCAGAGTTCCTGAGGATGTTTGTTCTGCTCTCTGTGTCGATGGCCGAGACCTCGAGCGGAGCGAGACAATCGAAGTGACAATTTCTGTTCGCATGGAGGTTCAGCCTGTCAGATTCCATGCAGAATTCTTCTACAATCAATACAACGTCTTCTGCTTTCTGACGCCGGTAGAAGCATGACCGTCGGATCAGAACACCGGCAGAACGGGACCCGGAAACGTGGCCGAAAATCGCGGGCCACCTCACCGGCCGATGATCGTTATCCGGAGTGCGAAGAAGCCTTGCTCATCCTGCGTTAACAAGGCAGACCGTGGGGTTCTGCGAGGCAGCAGCCACAGAAGTATCGGCACAACAACTGCGACGTTCAGGGAACCAAATCATGCAACACAACGCAAAATCCATTCGCCCATTCATCGGTGCCAGAGATTTTGAGACGTCCCGCCAGTTCTACAAAGACCTCGGCTTTGAGGAAAGCGTTGTTTCAAACGGCATGAGTTTCTTCAGGACAGACGGACTTGGCTTTTATCTTCAGGATGCCTACGTGAAGGACTGGGTTGACAACACCATGCTCTTCCTGGAAGTGGACGACGTGGAACGCCACTGGAGCGAATTGAAGGCTCTGAATCTGCCGGCCAGATATGAAAATGTCAGGCTCACCCCGATTCGCAGAGAACACTGGGGCAAAGAATGTTTCCTGCACGACCCCTCTGGAATACTCTGGCACTTTGGCGAATTTCAAAAATGAAGGGGCTCAACCGCGGCTTTGGGATTACAGATCAGACCACACATGCAATCCCAGCCCCCAATCCGAGTCTGGTCGTATTTATCCGTGGTTGACAAACAATATCATCTCAACGGCTGCGCCGAATCGCGGGTTCGCGGGGGGGTGAGGGTTTCAGCGTCGGTTTTCAGACCGTATCGAGCACGAGCACCGCTGCGCTGAGCACGAGCACGATTGTGGGCAAATCCGGGGTTCACATCGCCCCCCAATCCGTGCCCATCTGTTCCCATCCGTGGTTGAAAAAACGTGAATCCCGAAACACCGGAATGCTGCGGCTCAGGTGGAACTTCGCCCTCCCTCGGAAAATGCGAGCTCCATCTGTCGCGCTGCGACTCAACTGCAGAGAACGCGGGTGGCGATTGAGTTGCGAAGCAACGGCATGCGCGGTTCCGATTTTCGACAACGACAACGTAATGGGCCGTTTCGAGCGTGTGGCGACAGGAATGTCGGGCAGGTCGCCACGTGTCGCCCCGTTTGGGGCTCAGGGGCGTTCAACACACTCCAGTCCACGGGCTGACGCCCATGGCTACATCCTATCGCCGCTCCGCGGCTGAATCGCAAAGCACGCCGCTTGCGGGGCGGCCAAAACCTGGACCGGCCATTTCATCTGTCGGTCACCCCATCCCCATCCCCGTGCTCGTGCTCGTGCTCGTGCTCGTGCTCGTGCTCGTGCTCGGAGTCGCAACCGCAGCCGACACCTGCCGTCGCGTTGCGACTCAACTGCAGAGAACACAGGGCGTGACTGAATTGCGAAGCAATGCCATGCACCAGCCTCGGACGCCAGTCCGAGGAACCTCGCCAAC
>CAIQIE010000217.1 GCA_903871805.1 uncultured Planctomycetaceae bacterium
GACAGGTCCCGGCGCTGGTCGATTGAGGCGGGCTGCAGATAATCATTTTTCAGTGCAAGAAACTCAAGACTGGCCTGACGCTGAACTTGTGTTATTCGGCTGCCCTCTTTGAGCTCTTCGAAAAGTTTCAAGGCCTCAGCGACGGCACCTCGCTCGCGGCAGCATTGCCCCAGCAACAGCCGGGCTCGCTCAGAAAGGGTCGCAGAAATTGGCTCTGACAGCAATTCGCGAAGCAGGGACTCTGATTCCTGGTTTCTGCCCGCCGATAGAAGCCGACTGGCCTGCGTCAGACGCGTCACGGCAGAATCGCCGGATCGAAAGTCTGGGTCAATTCTGGAGAAAATTTCCGTCTGAGAAAGGCAGCGACGGTAGATCGCAAGTTCAGAGAGATCAAACTGAATTGATCCGTAACCATTTCCCACATACCCAACCCTCAGGCGGCTGGTTCTTTTCGGAGCAAAGAAAGGACCGGAATAGGCAACACGGCCCGATGACAGGCCGTTTACGAAGAGTTCTATTTCCTCACCGTCCCATGTCGCCACCACGTGCGTCCATGTGCGGGGGGGAATTCGTTGCATCGCGGTTACGCCGACGGCAGGCAGCGGTTTGGGCCTTCCCAATTGAAAGGCCAGCACGTTGCCGGGAAAATGCAGTGACATGCAGAAGCCCGACCAGACTCCGTCGCCCATGGCGACAAGCGTGCCGCTTCCCTCAGAATTTCCACCAATGGTCAGGCCACGACCGTAGTGTCTGATCCAGCACTCGATACTGAGTGTCCGGTTGACCCCGAATACCGGCGTTTCCATTGGCACTGAATCCAGCGACAAAGCACTGGATCCTGGCTCGGGGCCCGGGACCAGAATGGGACAGGTCTTCGAAGCTTGCGGGAGTAATAAGGGAGACGTCCAGCCGGCAAAATTTTCGGATCTGCGGCAGTCCGCCGGTTCCTGAAAAACATAATAGCGCAGCAGATCAGGGTCACTGAGCCTTGCCCGATGCACAGCCAGCCATGCTTTCGAGGCACCGGAAAAATCCGGGCTGAAAAGCCAACGGCCAGTGGGAGACAAGGCCGCCAGCAACGCAATGGCGAATATGCCTGCGATCCACCGCGATAATCGCGCGAAGTTCAGCCGCCGGTTACTCATCAAGGTAAATGCCTGGTCAGGAATTGCCTGCTTACCGGTGCAATGATGTCAGCAAAAAACACCGAGCCGACATGCAGCGAGAAATCCATGATGCAGTGACTCTGTTCACTGTCCGCGAAAAAAATCTGTGCTGATCGCGGCGGACGGGAATGCATGCGCAATTCGCTGCTGTTTTTTGCCAGGGTGGCGGGCAGGACGTCAAATCAAGGGTTCTTCTTTTGCCAATCAGCCCAGTGACGATTCCACTCCGCACGAAAATACTGGCGTGTTTCAAGGTAAAGCGCCATGAGTCGGTCTCGGGAGTCCTGATCGAGTTCTCCGGAATAGGTGATAAACAACTGAGATTGGATCACGCGTTCATGGTTCCACTTTTTGGCGATGGGTTCTGCGGCCGTCTTTTCACGGAACCGTTCGTTCATCCTGTTCAGAATCCCGTCGGTTTTCTGCTCCACGTTTGCTCCCATTTCCGGAGCATCCAGCGGCGTACCGTCGCTGCCGAACAGAGAAAACACCACAAACCCTTTCTGATTGGGCCCATTCTGCAGATCCAGCGTCACAACATGCCATGTCCCGCCGCCGGATTCCGGCATTTTATAGATTTTACGTTCATTCAGTGACCAGCCAGTCGCCTGGTAGCAAACAGAAAGATCGTGCCATGAGGTCCAGTCGGCCTGATCCAGGCTGATAAGACACTTCAGGCGATCATTGCCATACACCCAGGAGTGCACCCACCAGAATTGTCCGTCAGGCAATTGCTCCGGACTGGTCGGTGCTTCGAATTGTTGCTGCTTAAAATTGCCGATTTCCGCAGGCAGCGAATCGGCTTTCAGCATCATGTCTCCGCGTTCAGGGCCCGGAACCTTGCTGAGCGAGATTTTTTGATTAAGAAACTTCGCTCCGGCGAGAGAAGTAATCAGTAATACGAGGATCAGGGCCAGTCGTGGCTCCTTTTTTTTTGCTTCAGAAGCAACCGCCATGCCTTACCTCTTTCAATCAACAGAACGTACTAGAGCCTGGGATAGTTGTGCCAGCCCCCAAAACCGCGTCATTCCGGCGAAGGCGGGAACCCGTGAGTTCTCTGAACAGTAATCATGGATCCCCAAATGCCCGAGGATAACGATCAATTTTGCAAATCAGCCGCCTGGCCCTCGATATGTTTTCCAGACCTGACTGGCAATGACCTGGCAATTCAATTTCCGCCACCTGTCAGCCGAGTCATGATTTCATCAAATCAGCTGTCTGACAACTTAACTTCGCTTTGCCGACTCCCGAATAGCGCGAACATCCTCGTCGACCATTTCGCTGATCATTTCACTGAACGTCCGAGTTCTTTTCCACCCAAGCTTCTGCTCTGCCTTCGCCGGATTTCCCAGCAACGCACAGGCATCAGCTGGTCTTAGAAATCGAGTGTCAACGCTGACGTAATCCTGCCAGTTCAAATTGACCCGGCTGAAAGCAATCTGCATCAGTTCGCGAATGGTATGAGAAACCCCTGTCGCCAGTAGATAGTCGTCGGGTTCTGATTGCTGCAGCATCAGCCACATCGCGTTCACAAAATCCCTGGCGTAACCCCAGTCTCTGGCGGAATCAAGATCTCCAAGACTTAACTGTTTTTGCAGTCCAGCGGCGATTCTTGCCGCGGCCAGCGTCACTTTTCTTGTCACAAAGTTTTCGCCACGACGCGGGCTTTCGTGGTTATAACAGATCGCATTGCAGAAAAATAAGCCGTGCGAATCCCGGTAAATCCGTGTCATCTGTGTGGCGAACGCTTTGGCACACCCATACGGCGAATTTGGATTCACCGGCGTATGTTCGTCCTGAGGACTTATTACCGGCGTACCGAATATCTCTCGGCTGCTGGCGTGAAGAAAGCGGGGCGGTTGCGAAAGATCCCTGAGGATTTCCATGATCCGCAACGTGGCCATCGCCGTCAATTCGCAGGTGCTTTCCGGAATCTCGAAACTCAGGCCAACATGGCTTTGTCCAGCCAGATGATAGAACTCATCTGGCCGGACCTTGACCACAATCCGCCGAATCGTCGTTGTGTCCGTCAGATCCGCGTAGTGCAGAAACAGTCGCTTTCCATAAACCGATTCCTGCTCATACAGGGGACTCAGGCGAATCCGCTCGATCGAACTGCTTCTGCGGACAATCCCATGAACTTCATAGCCTTTGTCCAGAAGCAGTTCTGTCAGGTACGAGCCATCCTGGCCCGTGATCCCCGTAATCAACGCGATTTTACTCATAGCGAGTTTCCACTTCTTCTGAACCGGCAATCAATAACGCAGCGAATTGAGAAATCCACCGCGTTTTACATGCGCCGGAACTGACGAAATCCGTTCATGCGGAATCAGCCTGTGCAGTGCCGTCCATACCAACAGCTATTCGACTGGGGAATCGGCTATTTCCGGGCTGCTGCCAGAATGGCCTCTTCACGAGCGAGTTCCAGGTCGTTGTCCACCATCAGCCGTGCCAGTTCTTCCAGCGAAGTGGTTGCCTTCCAGCCCAGCTTCGCCGTGGCTTTGGAGCAATCGCCAAGCAACAGATCCACCTCGGCCGGTCGGAAATAACGCGGATCGATTTCAATGTGCGCGGCGGGATCCAGTCCCAGCTGTGCAAAGACGATATCAGCGAATTCCTGCACAGTCTGAGTTCGGCCGGTGGCAAGCACAAAATCATCAGGTTCGCTGTGCTGCAGCATTCGCCACATGCCTTCTACATAGTCTTTTGCATAACCCCAGTCTCGTTTGGCAGCGAGATTTCCAAGGTAGAGTTTCTGCTGCAGTCCCAGCTTGATTCGGGTGGCGGCGCGCGTGATTTTCCGGGTGACGAAGGTTTCGCCTCGGCGAGGACTCTCGTGGTTGAAAAGAATACCGTTGACCGCATACATGTCGTAGGACTTGCGGTAGTTCACCGTCTGGTGAAACGCATACACCTTGGCACAGGCGTAGGGACTTTGGGGCTGAAAAGGAGTACTTTCCGACTGGGGTGTCTCGATGACCTCTCCATACATTTCGCTGGATGAAGCCTGGTAGACTTTTACCAGCTTTTTCTTGTTCAGTTGCCGAGCCGCTTCCAGAACATTCAGGGCCCCGCCGCCAGTGGCTTGAAACGTGTAAGCAGGCTGGTCGAAGGAGACACGAACGTGACTTTGAGCGCCCAGGTTGTAAATCTCGTCCGGCTCAATGTCCAGGACAAGATTTGTCAGACTCTGGCCGTCAGTGAGGTCGCCGTAATGCAAAAACAGACGCGTTCCGGCGTTGTGGGGATCGCTGTAAATATGATTGATGCGACCGGTCGTAAACGTCGAAGCTCTGCGGACCAGTCCATGGACGGTGTAACCCTTTTCCAGCAGTAATTCCGCCAGATAAGAGCCATCCTGGCCAGTGATTCCTGTGATTAATGCGGACTTGGTCATGGTTGTGAGAATCGCTTCCGACCTGAAGAAATGAAAAAAGCCTTGCACTGCCATGAAAAAACTGACCCACAGCAGCCTGTCAACAGTGCAGTTGTGACTAGAAACGTTGCACTTCATCTGATGCAAAACGCACAACATGTCTCGAAAAACTCTGAAAATCAAAGCCAATCAGGATTGGAACCACCGATTTCCCCAGTCTCAGAAAAACTGGGCTGGTTGTGCCGATTTCATCTACCAGCTTCCGCAGTGCGAGCCGGTCATTTTCGGGCAGGCGGGAACCCAGTAACCGCACCGTCATTCCCGCGCACGTGGGAAACCAGCACAACACCCAACGCACCGCAACGGAAAACTGCACAATCCGCCTTCCGCAAACCCCGCCCCGTTATTTCGTCTGTCTTATGCATTTCGCGGTTCAAAAATGCCCACACCCGTCATTTTAAGGTATCGGGCACCGTACCCACACTTTGTTGCAGGATCTGTTTTTCGTACTCGTGCTCAGTCCTCGCGGGCGGGCGGTGCTCGTAATTGTCATCGAAAAAGAATCCTTGCTACTGGCAGGTGGCCGTTTTTGCTGCCGCGCAAATCGAGTACGAGTACGAGTACGAGTACGAGCACGAGTACGAGCACGAGTACGAGCACGAGTACGAGCACGAGTACGAGTACGAGTACGAGCACGAGCACGAGCACGAGCACGAGCACGAGCACGAGCACGAAGAATGAAGAACAGGCTCGATTTTCAGCACGTCACTAAACAGAACGCAGCTGCTGTGATTCCAGTTCTGCCAGAAAATTCTGGTACGACGACCGA
>CAIQIE010000218.1 GCA_903871805.1 uncultured Planctomycetaceae bacterium
ACCACCAGGCAAGCAGCGAAACCGTCAGCCATCCGGAAGCGGCGACGAACGCAGTGAGATGGATTCCAGTAATCGGCGGATCGTAGAGTACGCACTGCCCCACGGGCCAAAGCAGCATCCGAAGATATTCCCAGAGAATCAGCGAGTCAGCCTCGAGGATTCTGAGCAGCCCAATTTCCATGTGCCCCCGAACACCCCCGCCAATTGAATTCTGCGCCCCCATCGTCATTACGAGAAACAGAAACGCAATCTGGCCAGGGATGATGGAGGCTGCAATGGACTCAATCGGCCTGCGACGAGTGATAAGCAGGTCGTAAAGCAGCACCACTGGCGGTAACACAACAGCATGCGCTTTGGCGAGTAACGCCAGAACGAGCAGCAAAAGATACCAGCCATCGTCTCGTAGCGATCGATCAGGACGCATCCGAACATAGACGGCCCCAAGCATAAAGGCACTGCAGAGTAAGCCTTTTCGAGAGGAGATCCAGACTACACTTTCGACCTGAATCGGGTGCACCAGAAACAATCCCGCCGTTAGCCAGGCAGCAAACTGTCCTCCACAAAACCGTCGCATGACCGCAAAAACCAGCAGTCCATTCAAACTGTGCAGCAGTAAGTTTGTCAGCCGGTAGCCCGCTGGATTCAGTCCCCAGAGTGTGTGATCCAACAGAAACGAGAAAATCGTCAGAGGCGCGTAATTACGCGTCACAACCTCTGTTGAAATGCCCTTCAGGTTATCTGGTGACCATCCTCGAATCAGCGGATTCTGAAGAACATATGCTTCGTCATCCCAATTCACGAATCGATACGGCAGCGTATCTTTCCACATCAGCAGGGCTGCAATCATCAGCGTTACCCAGGGAAGCAGACCGCCGAAGGTCCTCAAAAGATCCCTTCGCATTTGTCTCGGGTCTCCATTGCACAAACGATGCATGCATGTTTCACCCAACGGGGAAACCTATGGAGAACCTGGCTGCTGGCCCAAAAAAATCCCGGTGTATTTTCGGGGACATCACGTTTTCCCGAAATAACCCGGATTGCATTACCGGCAATATCAACGCAACCCTGTCAATGCAAACGCGTGCCGCATTCGATACAATGCGACCGACGGCTGTCTACCGCCTCCGACACGCTCTTCGTACGGGGCGGTGGCCTTCCTCACACCACTTCGCCATGACAATCCTACTGCAGAAACCCTCAGTTTTCGGGTGCAGCTGAGGCAGAGTCCAGAAGCGTTTCCTTCTGATTGCCAATGGATGTCAGAAGCGACTCTGCACCAAGTGCTCCAATCACAGTCTCACTGTATCGGTACTCCCTGGAAATCATCAGGCCCCGCTTCATATCCAGTTGAAACTGCCCGGAAGGAGTTGCCTGGATCAACTGGGAGCGTACGGCAGAACTGCGAATGGGCGTTCGTACGGAAGACCTGAATGTGACCGTGGCAATGTCCCCCGTCACGCTCTCCAGGCGATAGGTTCGCAGCACCACCACCTGCAGATTTAATTCCTGACTGCCTCTGACAGTCAAAGGAAACTCTTCCTTCCATGAATCCCCAGGTCGGACTGGATTCTCCGGAAGAAGCATCAGAAAGGACCCAGGATCCTTCGACTTTGTTGACTCAGCCGTCGTGGCACTCACCGGCTGAATCTCTTTCTGCCCCAAACCGTCTGACTCCACAGGAGACTCGACGACGGCCGGACGTACCTGCGATTCGTTGCCCTTCATCTGCGTTTCCTGGACGGCCTTTCCGGTTGACGTCAAGCGGAATGTCGGGGCATTGCCCCGCAGACTGTGGGCGACTCCGCGGTAAACCTCCGGAATTTCCGATGCCTTCATCGTTGAATCAAATTCCACAGCAGCCTCATCATCGACCTGACGCTGCATCCAGACCTTCTCAAATTGCATTGCCAGCGTACCCGCTCCGCTGGATTCGACAGTTTTCACTGTGAACAAACGGACCTGTCGAACCTGAGACACGTCAACGCGACGGTTTTCGCCAACATGCGCTTCCAGCGTCATCTTTTGTTCCGACTGATAACGCAGTTGCTGTCCGGGCTCAAATCGATACCTCAGCGTCCAGGCACTTCCCGGATCCTGTGTCGCGTTCCCGTCGGCTGGCCCCGCAGGCATTGGTGCCGTGTTCGATGTCCCCGTTGCCAGCACATCCGCCTGCGTTTTGGCTCCAGTGGACTCGGCCGAGCCAGGACTTGGCTTATCAGCGAGGGGCACAATGATCGCCAGCAGGGGAACAATAAAAGAGAGATTGAATACCATGGAAGGTGTCTCAGCGTGAGGATGTCGTCGGCAGGCTGCAAGACTCCGGTTTGCTTCCTCCTCCCGATCCGCGAAAGCTATCACAGAAGTAACTTGAATCGCGAGGGGAGTTTTCACACGTCACCTGTGTCTCGCTGACACCGGGCAGGCCACGATTGGCCGTTTTTGCTGACGCCCGCCACTCTTCGGCAGATTTTGCCGAAGAATGGTTGTGTCAAATTCATTGGAGCGGCCGAAGCTCATGGCCTCCTCTGTGCTGCGTCGGTGCCCTCTGTGCTGCGTCGGTGCCCTCTATGCCAGTGCAGGCTCCGCAAGTCTGAAAACTACATTTGCAGGTATCCACTGACTCGCCCAGTTGTCATTGCACAGGCAAGGAACTGGCAAACCAGCAGTACCACCCAGCCACTTCTGCTCCCTGCAGATTTGACCGACAGAATTCCGGTACCGGCCAGCAATATCAGCCACCAGGGTGTAATAAAACACCATAAGCGGGCCGCCTCACCCATGTTCTTTCCGGAAAACAACAGAAGTATCCAGATGCTGGCAAGCACTATGCCCAGCAAACTGAGGGCGGACTCATCGCTCCTGTGAGTTCCCGAAAAGGATTGCTCTGATCTGCCTCGCGGTATTCGTCTACTCGATTCGGCCAGAACCATGTTGCGCGTTGCGTTGTACTTACGAATCATTCCATAGATCGCAGCGATAGATACTGGCAGTCCCGCTGAAAACAGCATTTCAATCACGTTTACCGGCAGCCATTTCCACCAGGTGCGTGGAAACTGCGAGTAAAAGGCGGCATGGTTCAGGAGATTCCATCGCCACACTGTAAGCATGAAACAGCCCGTCCAGAGATTAAACAGGCAGAGGCTTAGAAGAAATGTGAAAATGACTGTGACACAAGGCAGAATATGATTCGTAAGGATGTTTACCTCAACGTCTCCGGTTGCTGATTTCATGTCTGTCGCCCTCGCAGATTTCTGCCGCTTCCATGTCATGAAAATCCGCAGAACAATCAATAAGCCGCTGGCCATTATTACTGGCAAATGAGCCAGACTAACGAGCAGACATGCGAATGACCAGACTCCCGCCAATACCCCCAGGATCAGCCTTCGCAGCATGGATCGGCTCTTCAGACTCATCATCAAAAGCAGCAGAAATACTGTTCCGGACTGTGCATACAAGACGTCTGAACGCGGCTGAAAGACGGAAATTGCCGGAATTGCTGCAGCCAGGACACCGACACGCCACGCGTCCTGATTTGATGTGAACTGAGAAATCAGTCCATAAACGACCGCAGGCAGGGTCGAACAAAACAAAACGGAAACCAGTGAGGTCAGTATCAGGGCCGCGAATTGATCGGGTTTCAGGGGAGCGGCCAGCGTTGCTTCAGCTTCCAGTCTGCGAAATGCGGACACAGTCTCCACACTCACACAGTTCAGCAGCAGGCCACCTGGTCCGGGGTAGGTGGACGTAAACCATAACGCGGCTCTGTTGAAAAGAAAAAGACCCGGCGGGTGCGTCCCCTTATGCAGAACATCTCCCTCGGACATTTCACGTTCATATTCCTGAAGGACCAGCCATGTCTCGCGAGGCTCTGTTAACGCCTGCAAGTAATAGCCAGTCGCATATTTGTCGTAGAGGACCCACAGCGGTCTAAGTTCCCTGTGAGGGGAAGCTGCCGTCTGCAGGACGCTGGATTGCCAGAATACGGTCAAAGCGGTCAGAACAAAAAGACAGCAGGAAACACCGCGCAGACGAAAACGGGATATCCGTCGATCTACCGTCAGGGCGAAAAATATCAGTAGGGTAGCCGACAGAAAAGCCGGGAGTCCGCGGTCAAGAAAACTGGCCAGATCCTCCGGAAGTGGCTGTCGCAGCCACACCCATTCATTGGGAACACCCAGCGGTAGAAAGTCGGATATCAGAACAAACATCGTCAGCAGCACGGAAAGTATCGGCAAAATTGTGCTCAGCCCGATGAGCTTCACCATGCTGCGTCCGCCGCGAGAGCCGTTCTCCTCTCCGAATTCATTCATAGATTTGTCTTCCACCGAGTTCCCTTGTCCAAACTGTTCACTCAGAATTCTGGCATCAACTGCCCGGGAAACCAGAAAAAAACAGCCCGGGTCAGTCGCCTGATCCGGGCTGCATGAATCCCGCGTTTGAACGAGCCATCAGTTGTGTCGAGCACTGCTGGTCACTTACGACCGCTCAGGACATCTCGCCCGATTTTTTCGGGGGATGGAAAAATAAGGCCAGCGCCAACGCTGCGACAATTGATGCGGCCATTGGCACCAGGAACAGGCCCCGGAAATCAGTGACACCCTCTTTGGTGTATACCGACTGCATCAACCACGGGCAGATAGAGTTGGCGGCAAGAGCACCCAGTCCCAGGATCATCACATTGAACAGTCCCTGTGCGCTCGTGCGAACATCCTTTGGAAAATACTCGTCAACAAAAATGTAAACGGTGGCGAAGAAGAATGCATAGCAGATTCCGTGAACAATCTGCACGAGGATGATCAAATTCTGATCAGGCATAAATGCATAAACGGCAAATCGAAACGCATGCCCAAGGACTCCCACGATCATGGTGGTACGCCATCCAAGAGTCTTCAGTGTGGCCCCCAGAATCAGCATGGTAAGGATCTCAGCGATCTGACCGATGCTCATGACAGGCATCACCCAGTTGCCCTGAATTCCAACAGCCGGGGTCGTCAGGAACGTTCCCGTCCAGTTAAAGTAGCAGTTGTGTACAAAACTATCTATGAAGGCAACAATCCAGAGCACCAGCACGAACGGATGCTTCAGCAGTCGCAGTGCCTGCAACCATGCCTGCGACTCCGGACCGTTGCCAGAGGCCGCTGGTTTCGGAGGGGTATGAGGCAGCGTCAGGCTGTAGGCGGCCAGCAACAATGAGGCAATCCCGGCCACGACATAGGTCCAGCGGGTTGCACTTTGAAGTTCCGGGCCAGACAAACCACTGGCCAGAACCGTTCCCAGCCAGCTCACCAGACCATCAGGTTTGGCGGCATCAACCTTAGCCCAATCCACGAGGATAAAGGTGAAGGGCCATGCTGCACAAATCCAGCCGATCGTTCCACCAAGGCGAACAACCCCAAATTCGCTCTGAGCGTTCTTCATGTTCGCAAATGCGATCGAATTGGTGATCGAAATCGTTGGAACGTACAGGAGGCAGTGAATTGTCATCAGAAAAAAGAATGGCCAGAACGTCGTGGTAAAATACAGACCGACCATCGACAGGCCGCCCACCAAATGGCTGAAGGCAAGAAATCTCTGCGCCGAAAAATTGCGATCCGCAAACTGATTACTGAAGAACATACCGATGATCGACGCAATCGGAAACGCGTTCAAAATCAGCGACTGCTCAGAAAATAAATGAGCAATCTCACGCAACACGGGAAACTGGAACATGTCTGCGAACAGTGCCGGGGGCAGTTCTGCAGAAAACTTCAATGCCGGCAAATATCCGAAGATCAATGGCAGCCAGGCGCCCCAAATAAAGAATTCCAGAAACATCATCACAAACAGGCGAGTCTTCATGGCAGTAATCTGAAACCTTCTGAAATGAGGTGAAGCCTACTTCCTCCGTCGCAAAGCGACTTCAGGCGCCGCGGATCATGACAGCAGGAACAGTTTCCCACAACTCAAAGCACCCTCGTTCCTGCATCGCCCGGGAAAATCGGCGCGTCTTCGCCCATCGATTGGCTTGTATTGTTCACTCATCGCAGCGATCTCGCCTTCACACGTACCCTCTGGCAGTAGAAATGCCAAAAAAGTGGCCGTGAAAAACGTCCGCCGTCCTGTTCATCTTACCACGGTGGCGCAGGGGCGCTGTCGCTTTTTCCTGATCATTGGCGGAAACTGGCCTGGCGTGTCGCAGGAAATCTGAAATTCGTCCGATCCACGTCCAGGATTGTGTTTGCCGTCTGGGGGGCGGCGAGTGATCATTGAAGTCTGTGACGGCATGTTCTTCAGGACCGTCCCGCGATTGATCACCTGTGGATTTCGTTTTGGCCGACTGGCACTTGTCTCCCGGGCCGCCAATCCGGATCTGCGACTTACCATGCTTGTCAAACATGCGACCTTTTTAGTGATTTAATTCGCTCCTGCTGCGCGCAGTTCTTCCTTTACGGCTTGCCGCGACAATGGAATCAGAGTTTATGGTGAGCATTGGCTGACGGTTCTGTTGTTGAAATTGTTCTGCGGTATAGGTTGCTGCAGACGTCTTGATCTGCCGCTCTTTCGTCGATCTGTTTCCATGCCGACGCCCCTTTCTCGGATCTGCAGGCTGTCGCATAGTCGAAAGAACGCAGGCGTCAGATCGGGTCCAGTTCAGCAGGGCGATAAATCACCTTGTGAGCATACCGGATGATCTGACAGGGAACCTGAATCATCTGGTCCGGAAACGTACGAAACTCCATCGTCAGCAATCGGCCGCGATACGCCTTGTGCTTCTCCTGGTGTCGCGGTGAGATCGGCAGCAGTTGGGCTGCCCACGATTTCAGGGTGCATGCGAGCGAGGTCCTCAGCATGCAGGCCCCATTGCTCAGAACATTGTCTGTCGGTGCGTTCAGCGAGCGAACCCCGCTCTTCAATTGGGCAATCAGGTTTTCCTGATCACACCGTTTGTCGCAGTTGCATACAACCTGCTCCGGCGTTAGAGATGGATCGTCGTTGCTGATGTAGAACAGATACCTGATCTCATCAAACAGAGCAGAATCCCCCGCTGTTCCTTCGAGATGTTCTTACAAACGACGATCATCGTGTAACCGCGGTGGCAAGCCGTGGGCTTGTACTCAAACCCAGCAACATCTTCGTGTTCCAGATGGACATAGCCGCGCTGACGAATGATCTCGCTTTTCACGTTCACATGTTTGTCACGTTCAGTTGTCCTGATCGTCTGCTGGGATCGCTTCAGCGGTTTCCACGTCGTTTTTCGGAAGATCTTCAGACAAAGCCTCGAGATTTGCTGGGGTTTCATAGCCAAAATTGAACATCACGCCCAATTCATTCCAGCGATCCAGATACACAGTCTGACTGAACTTGCAGTCGCCTCACATGCGTATCTGTCGAAACTCGGCCTTCGTGCAGAAAGGAATCGCTTTGTCGAGTGGAACGGCGGCAGCGTCGGCACTGTGGATGCAGCCCGAGCGATTCGTGATTGCAAGCACCTCTTTCGTGTTTTCAAAACTGACCAGCTGTGGATGATAGCCCCAAAATCCCTTTTGAAAGAGATATCCATTCCGTCTATGCATGCACCTGTCGTCCCCACGATGACTCCATCAACATCAATTACAGCCTCGTTAAAACAATCGGAAGGTCGCTGATCCCGACGCTGGAGATTCTCCTTGATGACGAACGCCCCTCACCCGATCAGCCGATCAATGCGGCCATGGCACTCTGTGAGTATAGTGGCGAAGCTCTGCAACGGCTTACGCGGCTGATGACACGAGCCTCCGCCCGGTAAATGACGATTCTGTTTTCAGTGACTGAAAAGGAGAAAGTCGGGTTGGTGCGGAATGATTTGATCAAGGTGATTTGTGAGCAGTCTCGCGAGGATTTCCGTCAGCGGGATCGCGTGCGTCTGGGCCGTCGTCTGGGCCGTCGTCGCGCAATCGGCAATTGCCCTGCTGCGGCAGGGTGAACGCAGGGACTACTTTGAGATTTTTTCGGTTGCCAATACTCCGGAAACGCCCAGCCTGTTTGTTGCGCGGTGCCCGCAGTGGAGGCACCGTGGTCGATCTGCGACCAGAACGGGAAGGCTTTCGTATGCCAACAGAGTCAGAATGGGAGCTGGCAGCCCGTGGTGGACAAAGCACCGCCTATGCATTTGGTGGGGATGTCGAACTGCTGGTCGATTACGGATGGTACGATCGGAATGCAATGAAACGTCCCCACCCCACCGCAAAAAAACGGCCCACAATTAGTGGCCTTTATGACGCTCACGGCAATCTTTACGAATGGACCTTTGATCGCATCGATCAGCCGCAGTTGCCATCGTTGCTCGTTGACTTCCTCGGCAGTGAAGTTGGCAACGGCCGCATCCTGCGGGGGGGCAGCTGGTCGTATGCCGCGGATCGATCTCGGTCGGCCTATCGTGATGACGATGATCCATACAGCAGCGGTTCCAGTTTCGGCTTTCGGCTTGCACTGACCCCCTCTGAGCTCCCCGTGAGCATTAAGGGTGACTGATGCGGAATTCACACGCAGCAGCCAGCATTCCGAAACTCGGACGTTCGCAAAAAAATGTGGCGTTCATTCATCGATCCGATACCTCGAAGCGACCGGGGTGGTCCAGACCTTCGGCAGATCCTCACGGCGTGCGACCGTGTCGTTCGGAAACCTGCGCGCGATGCCGGCTGGCCGGTTTTACCTGTGAAGAATCCCGGTGCGAGTCACCTTTGACCATTCGTGCTCCCACGTCATCTCGTCCCGCTGCATCATGGTCGTGGCATTACGAGACATCTGTTCCACAGCGTCTCGGTTCATCAGCAAATGCGTCATGGCCGAGACCAGACTCTGTACATTCAAATCGTTCTCGATGATCAGACCAACGTGATTTTGTGAAATCTGATCCGGAAACTCACCGACATTCGTGGCAATCACCGGCATACCCAGAGCGAAGTACTCATATAACTTCGTACAATTAGTACCGACCAGTTGATAACGCGGTGTCCCGGCCAGCATCGCCAGTCCCACGCACTGTCGCTGCGAGGCAAACGTCCGAAAAAACTCGGGCGTGACCCCATTGTGGACAGCCACCCCTGAACGCTGCCGAAGGGATTCGATCAAAGCGGCATCACCCTCACCAAAAATATGCAGCTCCGCCTGCTGCTGCAGTGACGGGGCCAGGTTCAGGAAGGCTTCTGCTGCAGCTCCGCAGCCTTTTTCGACGTACACACCTCCGATGTAGACAAAGCAAAGCCGATCGGAGACAAGAGGCTGCCTGACTGTTTTCCGCCAGATTGAAGAAGGGTAGTTATGCATCTCCACCACAGCGGGCTGCCACCGCTGCAGATGTTTCAGCAGTGTCTGACGCCACTGATGGATACAGGTCACAAGCGTCACATGCGGGAGGCACAGGCGATGAATCCAGCGCACAACGTTGCTGAACAGCCTGACCTTGAAGAGAGCTCCTGTGCCCTCCAGGGTATTCATTTCATAGTGGTCATGCTCATCGTACACGACAGGAATTCGGGATAGCCATCCTCGCACTATGGCCAGCGGAAGTACCGACCAGTGAAAACAGAAGACCGCAGTCAGGCGACTGTTCGATGTGTCGCCGATTTCCGCTGATGTTCGAGTTGTCTTCAGCACATTCAGTGGCCGCTCCGTCTTGTCCAGCACCCATCGATGCCTGGGTAGCGAAAATACACGAACACCGAAACCATCATCCTGAAGGCATTCCAGAAACATGGCCATCCGTTTGTTAACGATCCTTGACCCGTTCAGGCACAGCACGTATTTTCCGGTACCAGGACTGCCCTGCCCTGCGCCATTGTCATTCATGCCACATCGCTCCGTCCCAGCCGCCACCTGAACAGCCCTGACTGCCACCAAACGAGGGTCGATTCCATCTTCGAAAGGCTGCACTGATTTCACAGTGACCAGACAGGCACCTGTCAGGGAAATCCTGCCGCACCTGACCACGTCAATCACCCAGTCCGGACTCCATCTGTTATGCTGCAGGTTACCATTTGGACGAGTACCTGCCAACCAACAGGGTCTGGGCAGTGGACGGCGGAAGTTCGCTGCAGGAAGAAGTCCTGGACACGCTGACATCTTCTGCTTTCATCTGTTTTCCTGGTCTGTCGGGATCGCTGCCGAGTTCCTGTCTGACCTTGTCGCTTTTTCATTTTTCAGCGTTCAGTGATGTCGCAAGCTCGCGATGTTCCTCCGCCTTCTGCTTCAACTTCAGTCTTTCATAAGCCTCCGCGATCAACAGGTGCGTCTGTGAATTTGACGAGTCTTCCCTGAGAGACTTCTGCAGTTCCGTAACCGCATCGGCAGCTCGCCCCATAATCAGCAGAATTTCTCCCTGAGTCGCCAGCAGGTCCGGATGGTCTGGCACAAGTTCCAGGGCCTGCACGCTGCACTGAAGGGCTTTCCGCAGATCCCGTTCAGGAGCTTTCAGAATTGCCACGGCAAGATTGTTCAGAATCAGTGGATCCTTTCTCTCCGCGAGTACATTACCCATTTCGAGGTATTCAATAGCCTGCTGAGGCTGTTTTCTGAGCATTGCTTCCATGCCGGCGATATTAAGAACAGAAACGGCAAGGGTTCCTTCGCTTCGCAACTCCAGCATCAGAGCATCCGCTCGTCGTGCCAGCGGACCAGTCTCCATGGCCAGGCCACAGATCCGCTGAATGGCAGCGTCCCGTGTGGCCTCCGTTGTCGTCGCCGTTTTCAGCAGACTCATCAATTTCGGATAGTCTGCTCTTTCAACACCCTTCAACACGAACTCAGACATCGCGGGGGAACCGGGAATTGCTTTTTCGGGCGAATATCCCGTCTTCTGGTCAAACAACGCCAGACTTGCGCTGGCCCGCATGGATTTTAGTTTCGCGTTCCACTCCGGAGTGACAAGGGCAGAGTCCGGAGCAGCCCGAAGTTGCTGATTCAGATACAACAATGCCTCTTCGGAACGATGAATCATTATCAGGGAATCGACATAGACCTTCATTAATGACACATCCTCCGGTGCCACGGAAAGGACCTTCAGGCAGTCCGCGGCCAGAGCCGCAAGAACCTGCTCTGCATCCGACTGCTGTCCTGCCTGCAACTGGTACTGAGCCAGTTGAAAACGGAACCCCGGAGTCTGCTCAGCCACAGGCTTCAGTACCCGAATGGCTTCGGCAAAATCCCCGATCGCCGCCAATATCCTGCTGAGCAGGTAAGCAGACTGAACATTCAGGACATTTGTTTCAAGGTTACTCCGGAGTGATGCGATCGTGGCTTCCACGTCAGCTGCCGAAAAACTCACACCGCCGGCATGGACCTGTAACAGCAGCTCCGCAGCCTCCTGATCTGCCGGCGTTCGACGCAGGGCACCCAATATAGTCCTCATCGCCGAAAGACCGGCAAGCGAGGAGACGCTCAACTTACGACGACAGTCAGCGATGTCCATGTTCGTCAGCATTTTCCGCAGACGCTCATCGTTGCTTTTGCCAAGTAATTTCGTCAGCAGATTTCGAGCTTCCGATTCACGGTCTGCAAGAATCCATGCCTCGGCCAGCGCACAGACTCGGTCAATACTCAGTGGATCTTCTTCAAGCCTCTGCTCCAGTGCGGGAATGGATGCCAGCACACTGCTCTGGACAGTCTCCGGCGATCGATTCAGCTTTTTCTGAAGACGAGCCAGCACCAGATATTGTTCCGGCTGCGTCTCCACAACCTTCTGAAGCCATTTTTCTGCCAGGGCTCCCTCATTCTGCTGCTCATAAAACAGAGCCCTCAGTCGAAATTGATCCGAGCCCGATGGATTCTCGTCGTCGGCAAGACTCAACTGCCGGTAGATTTCCTCAGGATCAAGCCGGCAGTATGGCTTCTCTGACAGAGACTGCTCAACAAGCCAAAGACGCGCCGGGCCGTATCCTGTGCCCCGCTCCGAACTCAGCCCCCGCATAAGCTCCAGCCCCATCTGAATATCACCCATCCGAACAAGGAGCAATGCCTGCTGAAACCTCCGGCCCGGTGGATCGCCTTCCAATGAACTCAGGGCAGCCAGCAGTAATCGCTGCCTCTCCATATCACCTGCGTTTCGTGCTGTGATCAGAAGACTCTCCAGTTTGGCATGAATCTCTGTCTCCGTTAGCTGTGGAAACTTAAGCCCAGTAAGCAAAACACAGAAAAACGGTATCGCTGCCAGCAATTTCAGCAGTCGTCGTGAGAAATACCACTTCGTGAAAAAAGCTTTGACGGATCGCATGCAGGCCCTGAGCCGATTTCGCCTTCCCGAATTTGATGCAACGGTCTCACCATCGCCTGAACGCAGTGCCATGGCCGCCCTTTTTTCCCGGCGGTCCGCTGCCTTTCCTGATGTATGACCGAACAGCCAGTTCCAGAAATCAATCAGTGGATTCCGAACAACATCCTCAATCTTTCTTTCCCGAATCTCCGGAACCCTGTCTGTCAGAAAATCTCCGACACCGCAGACTGAGGCCAGCATAATCCAGCCTGCAAACATCCCGATGATTCCCCAGATTCCATCAAGCCACGAATTCGGAGATGTCAGCGGACGGGGAGCCTGCAAAACCACGACCATCAGAATACGGACTACTGCCACCAGACGGCCGATCAAAACGGCTGCCGGCAGATACCACAACAGGTTTCCCAGAGGCCTGCGATTCAAAACGAACAAAATTCCGCTGAACAGCACAAACATCTCTATGGAAGGAAATCGATCAGATCCCGCGTAAAGAATCCCGCTCGACTCGCAGGACAAAAACATCCCATCAGCCCGATAATGTTCAATCCCAAGCCCAAACAACATCCGGCTCGCCGATGCCTCAGACTGGACCACCAGGCCCTGCATACGATTCTGCACGGATAGTTGGGTCAGCAGATATGCAAGGACCGGTACCAGCAACACATCTCGCAATGGGCGACTGCCTGTCTCTCTGCGCCAACGCCGATAAGTCACCAGCACTGCCGCAACAGAACTAATAGCCATCAGGCCTGGAAGTTTCACAAACGAACCAACAGCCAGACACAACGCGATCAGCAATTCAATTCTGCCAATCGAAGCCATCGAACACTTTGCAGCATCATCACGCCGGATAAACAGCATTGCCAATGTGGCAAGAAGGCCAATCAATGGTACTGTAAGGCGAGAACCTGAGTACAACTGAAAAAGTAACTGCAGTACTACGGGAATCGACATGACCAACAGAACTGGCCCGAAAATTCCAGCAGACTGAATTCGAAGTGTTGCTGAAAATGGAAAAAGTTTCATCGCAACGCTGTCCCCAAAACCATTTCGAAATGCAGCACCCTCGAGTCCCACAAACAAAATTTGCTCATCAACGCAGTCCATTTTCGCTGAAAAATTGACACTTTAGAGCAAACATAAAACGATCTTCGCTGTCCGGTGCAAATCGATAGTCATCGCTGCGCAGTTGGGGATCTCTGTTCGGTGTTCTCAAAAATCAAGGGATTCCCGCCTGCGTGGAAATGACGCTCCAGGGGTTGGCACAGCCAGCCGAAGTTTTTCAACAGGCTGTTCATGCACACGGGGCTTCCACCACATTTCAGTGCTCGATGTCGCCGCAGCGATTCCTGCAGATCCTGAATTACTGGAACCTGCATCAAATGCAATACTCCTACCCAATGCTCACTGGGTGATTTCACGAACTGTGCCCGGCACGCATCAGTACTGCAGTCTTGTTGCCAAAATGCGGCAGTGCGTTGTAGGGACCCCACAGTCCGGAAAGTACCGAGAGAACCCAAAAAACATCGCGATTGTTTTTCTGCGACGACGAAACGGCAAAATCATTGCAATCGTTAAAATCGCAATGCCGAAGGTGAGGGCTACAACGGTTCTGACGAACAGCGAAGTTAATACCGGACAACCGAAACAGATTCCTTAATCTTCGAGATTGCTACAACTGTCGCACTCCATCTATATGAACGGCAAGCTACGGACGCGTTGCCTGCGGATTGGATCGCTGCAGAAAGCCACACGAAGTGTGTCTCGCGTCGTCGCGAAACGTTTTTTCTCCCCGGAAACGACGGCCCCGCAACATGTCAGCATTACTCCAATTTCTCCGCCAGCGCACAAGAAGCAATTCGTCGCGTTTCAGAAGCGTTTTTGCTGCCCTGTTCGTTCTTTCCGGTCTGATCGATGCCAGCACTGCCAAAGCCGGCATCGTTATTCGGCAGTATTCCGCCCCGATAACTGGAGGTAATGCTTCGGCAATCATTCGAACGTCGCCGGGTGGCAATGCACCAGTGCTTGCCAAACCTATTTCTGCAACGGCGACTCCCTCGCTTCCCAAGCCAGATCCCACCGGTACGACGCCTTCTCTTCCGAAACCAGAGCCCACCGGTACGACTCCTTCTCTTCCCAAACCAGAGCCCACCGGTACGACTCCTTCTCTTCCCAAACCAGATCCCACCGGCACGACTCCCTCTCTTCCGAAGCCAGAGCCCATCGGCACGACTCCCTCTCTTCCGAAACCAGATCCCACCGGCACGACTCCCTCTCTTCCGAAACCAGAGCCCACCGGCACGACTCCCTCTCTTCCGAAACCAGATCCCACCGGCACGACTCCCTCTCTTCCGAAACCAGAGCCCACCGGCACGACTCCATCTCTTCCGAAACCAGATCCCACCGGCACGACTCCTTCTCTTCCGAAACCAGAGCCCACCGGTACGACGCCTTCTCTTCCGAAGCCAGACACCAATCCGGCGCCAAACACGTCACTGACGGATCCCCTCGAAGAAATTGGGGCCGACCAGCCGATTATCCCCGTTCCTGACGCTGGTCCAACGGCCCCAGAGAGCATCGTCTCTGCTGGCAGCCAGGGCGGCGACTCGGGAAAGAACGTCAACGACTTATCGTATGGAGATAACGGCACGATAGCATCCGGCAGTCCTGTCAACGAAGCAGCACCAGTTGATCATACGAACAGTGGCAGCTCAAACGTCGCAGCAGAGCCCGACAACAGCGGCAGTTCGGGAAAGAACAACGACGAAGCTACCTACGGTGACAACGGTACGGAACCATCCGACATCCCTGTCAACGAAGCAGCACCAGTTGATCATACGAGCAGTGGCAGCTCAAACGTCGCAGCAGAGCCCGACAGCAGCGGCAGTTCGGGAAAGAACGACGACGGAGCTACCTACGGTGACAACGGTACGGAACCACCCGGCGATCTGGGTGACGTGGGGGATACTGGAGGTTACGGGGGGCTGGGTGATGGTTCGGTGAGTGGTAGCGCCGACGATGCTGCGGAGACCTACTACGGGGATGACGACGACGGTAAAAGTAACAGTGGCAGTGGAAAGGGTGACTACATCGGTGATCTGTTCTCTGACTACAACGGCAGCTATGACGTCATCTACAGTCCCGGGACAGATTTTACGAATTACCCAACCTACGATGATGACCCGGGCGAAGGCGATGAGTATTCGGATTCCTACCTGTCGGGCACAACGTACTACGGCACGAAGCCAGCCGGTGTTCTTGACCTTTATTCGGAACTCGAAGAACTGAAGGGCAATGGATATAAGTCCGGTAACTATGCAATGGGCTATTCAACCTACGCAACACCAGTCCCAGAGCCCTCGCTGCACATGGCGACGGTCCTTGCATTACTCGGATTGGGGATTGAGCGAATCAGGCGTCGGCTGAGAAACCATTCAATGGTTGAAATGAGACCGGCATAGCGGGCGATAGGGAGCAATTGGTTTGGGTAACTCTTTGGGACGGCCGTCAGCCGACGTCTCTGTTGCCTCTCACCCGACGTACTTCTGCGTCTTGTGGAGCCTGGTTTGTGGTGCAGGCGACGGCAGCTCAGGACGTTGGATTCGAAGGCTCCTGGCACCGATGCGTTTGCTTTTCCTGCCATGGACTTCTGGCATCGCAAGACAGTTCGCCGTGCATCTTCCTGAAGATGCTGCATCAGGTTGGAACGGGACGCTGCTCGTTGGTAAGAACAGGCGGCGTCAACTTGAGTGTTGATTTCATACTGCCGTTGCGGAAAACGGCCGATGGACCTTGAAATCAACCCCAAATCCACCGAAAAAAGTGTCCACCAAACCGCTGACCGTTTCCCCGGACGCATAGCGGACTGTAGACTGCCCACTGACATGCTGCCCCTCGTGAACCATTTTCCGGAGCTTCCGGGAAATGTTTTCTCATGGCAAACATCAGAAACAGACCGGTCGCCTTGATGGACCGGGACGTAATTGCTGATGTCTTGATCGGCGAACTGCGTTGCTTTCAGTCCCTGGATCAGCAGATAAAACGGTTACGGGAATTCAGAAGATGCTATCTGAAAAATCATTTCCGGCCCCTATTGGGCGGCTGACGTTTTCTTTGGCGACATTTTGTGTGGCATTGATCGGCTGCGGTAAAAGCGAGCTGTCTGAAGAGACTGCTGTGTCCACTTCGCAACCTGCCGCTCACGACGAGTCTGCGGCTGGACCATCAGAGACACCGGTTGTCGCTGCCGGGAAAAGACGGGCACGCGACGAAGTATGGGAGGACGAAAAGGGGCAGAAATGGTTCGGAAACGTCCCCATGGACGTGTTTTTTGATCGGCCGGATGAAGTGGCCGCGAATATGACAGCCATCGGCGATCAACCCGTGGCCGTTGCGCAGTCCGAAGCTACGATGCCTGCTGAGGCAGAAAAACCTGCTGGTGCTCCCGGAACGGTTGAGTCGCCGCCAACGGAGGCAACACCCGAGCCGGAGAAAACAGCGATGGAGGTTGCCTCAGACGCACCAGCGGCTGATGCCTGGGAATCTCTGATACCCACGCCAATTCTGGAAGAAGAAGTAAAGAGTATTCGCAATTTCCTTCAGGAAACTGTCAACTCTGTCGGCAACTACAATTCTTCGATGATGATGATTCCTCCGAAAGTTGCTACGCTTGCAGCACTCGCTGAAGTTGCCCGACAACAGAAAGAATCTGTCTCGTGGAAAGCAGACGCAAATTATGTCAGAGATCTCGCCGGAAAAATGAACTCCAGCCCACTGCAGCGTGGAGCCAAAGATCAGAAGCGATTGCAGGAGTTGTTCGAGAGCATTGCCGACATTCTGAATCGCTCCAAACCCGCAGGCCTCGAAGCACCTCCGGAAACTGATTCCTTCGCGGAAACCGCAGAGATGCGTTCGCTGATGAAACGCATGGAGGAGGCCGAGAAACTGATGAAGACAGAGATAGCTTCAGCGGACGCCCTGGGCAGCAGGAAAGCTATGGTGGCCCACGAAGCATCAGTCCTGGGGGTCCTCGCGAAGATTGTAACTCAACCCGGGTATGGGTACGAGGAGGATGCGGAATTCAAAGGCTATGCCAACGGAATTGTCCAGGCCACACAGAATCTGAAGAACGCATCGGAAGGGGGAGACTTTTCGGGGTTTGAAGCCGCCATGTCCGGCATCGCCACCAATTGTCAGAACTGCCATTCAAAGTACAAGAATGACTGATGTCAGTTCCCCGGGGTATTGTAGTGTCTTCCACATAGCCCCGGCACTGCGTGTTCACAGGTGACCTCCATCGGCTCGCTGCATTGCCGAGTGATTGCCTTTGAAGTAAATCCACAGAAATCAGACGCGTGGCAGCGATGCGTAATTGATTGCCTCGCGATCTTAATAAAACCTCCTTCCCGAAAGCGTCCGTCCAATGACCGTTGATATGCCTGATGTTGATCCAGCCACACTGCCCGGAATTGATTTATTCCGCATGCCGGGCCAGGTCGCGATCGTGACCGGTGGATCCCGTGGCCTTGGTACCGTCATTGCCGCAGCCCTCGCATCAGCGGGGGCCACCACGGTGATTGCCAGCCGAACTGCTTCCGAATCTGAAGAAGTGGCTGCCAGAATTTCCGCCGCCTGGGGAACTCCGTGTCTTCCGGTCGCCTGTGATGTCACCTGCCCCGACAGTGTCGAGGCGATGGTAAAAACGGTCATCGAGCAAATGGGACGGGTGGATATTCTCGTGAATAGTGCCGGAATCAATATCCGCGGGAGTATCACAGACCTGACACTGGAACAGTTTCAGCAGGTTCAGAAAACCAACGTAGAAGGGACGTGGCTGACCTGCCGCGCGGTCATCCCGCATATGATCAAAGCCGGCTATGGCCGTATTTGCAATATTGCCAGTGCTCTGGGACTTGTCGGGCTGGCCAACAGGACACCATATACAACCAGCAAAGGCGCGGTCGTGCAGATGACTCGCGCTTTGGGGCTGGAGCTTGCAAAGACGGGGGTCACCTGCAACGCCATTTGCCCGGGGCCATTCCTGACTCCCATGAACATCCCGATTGCCGATACGGAAGAAGCCAGGGTCCACATCATCGGTGCCACGGCAATGGAACGATGGGGGAAAATGCATGAAATTCAGGGAGCCGCTCTGCTGCTTTGCAGCCCGGCGGCCAGTTATATGACAGGAAGTCTGGTGACTGTTGATGCCGGCTGGACGGCCCGTTAGGCACATCCAGAATCAGGCTGACCAGGCAGAGTCTTTTGCAGCTCGACGAAAATTGGACCTCCTTATGAAGACCCCGTTAAGCATCCTGTTACTGTGCCTTGCAGCGGGTATTGGCGTTTTTTCCCCGGCCTGCGAGAGGGTGCTGTACTCTGCAGAGTCGCAATCGGAACGGCCGAATATCGTTCTTGTGATCACTGACGATCAGGGATACCCACCGGTCGGTCGCCACGGGCATCCATGGATTCGTACGCCGAACCTGGATGCCATGTACGACGCCTCAACTCGATTCACCCGGTTCCTCGTTTCACCAACCTGCAGTCCGACACGTTCCGCTCTGATGACCGGACGCCATTCGATGCGAAATGGGGTCACACATACGATTCTTGAGCGAGAGCGACTGCGGCTGGATGCCGTTACCCTGCCACAGATTCTGAAGTCCGCTGGATATACAACCGGGATCTTTGGGAAATGGCACCTGGGTGACGAAGAAGACTATCAGCCGCATCGTCGCGGGTTTGATGAAGCTTTCATACACGGAGCCGGTGGAATTGGCCAGTCGTATGACTGCAGTTGTGCCGACGTTCCGGGCAATTCGTACATCGACCCTGTTGTGCGTCATAATGGTGTGTTCCAGCAGACGCGCGGGTTCTGCACGGATGTGTTCTTCTCTGCGGCACTGGACTGGATCCATCAGAAGGCAGAATCGAAGCAGCCTTTCTTTGCGTACATCGCACCAAATGCGCCGCATGCGCCGTATGTCGCTCCAACGGATTGGAAACAGAGATTTCTGGACAGAGGATTTGGCAGCGAACAGGCAGCGTATTATGGCATGATCGAGAACATCGATCAGAACTTCGGAAGGCTGATGCATCTGCTGCATGACGAAGATCTGATGAAGAACACGATTGTAATTTTCATGTCCGACAATGGGATGACGCCGGGGGGCTCAGGAAAGACCGGAGAATCCCTTGGAACCGACACGGATAAAAAGCCCATGGCCTTTTTTAATGCCGGCATGAAAGGTCTGAAGAATTCTCCGGACGAAGGGGGGCTTCGCGTACCATTTTTCCTGCGATGGGATGGTCACTGGCCTGCGGGACGTGACGTCGATCGTATTGCCGGAGATATTGACATTTTTCCAACAATTGCGGCACTTGCCGCCGTTGCTCAGCCTCAGGGTCAGGTGGAGGGACGTAACCTCGTACCGCTGCTGGAAGATCCCCAAAGATCGTGGACCGATCGCTACCTTTTCACCCATATCGGGCGATGGCCAACGGGCAGTGAACCCAATGATTATCAATGGAAAACATTCTCTATTCGCAGCCAGAAGTATCGGCTTGTCAACAACAATCAGCTGTTTGACATGGAAGCGGATCCGGGGCAGACAACAAACGTGATCGAGCAGCACCCGGAGATCGTGGAGCAGATGCGAACGGCATGGCAGGAATGGTGGACGGTCACTCGTCCGATGATGGTCAATGAGGCGGCGCCGATGTCGCCAACTCGCCCGTTTCATGAACTTTACAATGCACAATTCAGAGCCGGAGGAATTCCGGAATGGGCACCGAAGTGGTCAGGCGAGAATCGATGAAGGCAGACTTTCTTGCGGCCGACGTGCCGCTGCGTGATTGGGACAATTCGTGTGTCTGGCATCCATTTACACCGATGTCAGCCTGGAAGGACGAATCAGCCCCGATTATCCAGAGGGCTCAGGGATTTTACCTGATCGACACAGACGGTCGTGAATATCTGGATGGCATTTCTTCCCTGTGGTGCAACGTGCACGGGCACACTGTGCCTGAAATTGACAATGCCGTGCGGGAGCAATTGCAGAAGGTTGCGCATTCCACGCTGCTGGGGCTTGCCTCGGAGCCCTCGATCCGACTTGCCAAAGCCCTCACTGATCGTGCCCCAACCGGACTGACTCGTGTCTTTTATTCGGACAGTGGCGCCACCACCGTGGAAGTCGCCCTGAAGATGGCCTACCAGTTTCACCGCCAGAAACCAGAAGGACGGTCCGAGGAACGCGATACGTTTCTCTGCATTGGAAACGCCTACCACGGTGACACGCTGGGAACCGTCAGCGTCGGTGGAATTGACCTTTTTCATCGCTGCTATAAGCATCTGCTTTTCCCGACATTGACGGTGCCATCGCCGGTTGCGCTGCGCGTCCCGGATGGCTACACCAGAGAAACCTGGATTCAGAGATGTTTTGACGAGGTCTCTGAACGCATCCGAACGCATCACCATCGCTTAGCCGCGGTCGTGATGGAACCAATTGTTCAGGGAGCCGCCGGCATCCTGGTTCATCCACCTGGATATCTCAGGCATGTTCGCAATCTCTGCACAGAATTTGACGTCCTGTTGATTGCTGATGAAGTGGCTGTCGGTTTTGGACGTACAGGGACATTGTTTGCGTGTGAGCGCGAAGATGTTAGTCCGGACTTTTTGTGTCTGGCCAAAGGGATTTCCGGCGGCTACCTGCCTCTCGGAGCGACTCTGGCCACAGAGCGAATCTTTGAAGCCTTTCTCGGTGATCCGTGGCAGGGACGTACATTTTTCCACGGACACACGTATACTGGAAATGCGCTGGGGTGCGCGGCCGGTCTGGCATCACTGCAGTTGTTTGAGCAGCGGCAGGTCACCGACAATGTGGAACAATGTTCCGGAAGAATTGCACAGAAACTCTCGGTACTTCTGAAGCATCCCAACGTGGCAGAAATTCGTCAGTGCGGCATGATGGTGGGCATCGAACTGGTTCAGGATCGCGAAACACTGACCCCATTTCCCGTGGAATTTCGGCTTGGACATCAGGTCACCCTTGCCGCACGTCGCCGGGGAGTAATCCTGCGTCCGTTGGGTGATGTCATTGTGCTGATGCCAGCTCCAGGGATGAACTATGAAAACGTGGAGAAAATCTGTGATGTGGCGATTGAGAGTATTCAGGAGGTGACGGACGACGCTGTGCGGCGGGTGACGCGATCGGGCTGATGGCACACATTTTCCCCAATCCAGGAGGAGACATGCGGAAGTGTCTGAAAGTAGGTTCACCGACCCGATAGCAGCATCAGCAAGTGACGCGTCCTGCAGCCGGAACAATTGCGGAAAGGTCGACGGAGGTCCCAATTTCCAAAAGAATTCCGGAATTCCGGGAACAATGGCACAAATTCAGACGTCAAAATGGCGGACAAAAAGAGTTTTCCCTGTAAAACCCGGTGCAGCAGACCCGGGAATTGCTGGGATGGCTCAGAAATGGTTGACGAGACAGCAAACGGGCTGGTAACGTTGCCGGCGGTCGGTTTTACGGAAAAGTCCGACGGCGACAATTTGCTCGGTTTGCTCGGTTTGGCAGGGATAATTGAAACGTTGGCGTGGATTAGGGGCCAGTCGGATTGAAACTGCAAAGCCAGGTGCTCTGGATCATTGGGCGCAACTGGCGTCGATGCGAGGCGGAATTGGAAAATCTATCGCGTTGGCGTAGTGCCAAATGTCGACAGAAATTGCTGATAAGAAGTTGTGTGCGTAAACTGCGGGACCACCCGCTTTAGCACCAGGATGTTGGTATTGATGTTGGTATCAGAAATCTGAACCGTAGGAACTGTCCTACAGAGGCAGTTTGGACGGGTTGTTACAAATAAGTGGTTTCAGGGGATCCTGCGGCAGGCTGACTGGGGATAAACATGGCGGAAGCAAAGAGTGCCTGGGGTATTGAAATTGGTCAGGCGGGATTGAAAGCGATCAGACTTCGTTCCGCTGATAACGGGCAAAAAGTCTTTGCGGTTGCGTTTGATTACATTCCGCACCCGAAAATTCTCAGCCAGCCAGACGCAATACCGGAAGAGTTGATTCGGGAAGCGATGAAAACGTTCCTTGAACGGAACAAGGTGGACGGCGACCTGATCGCGATCAGCGTCCCCAGTCAGAATTCCCTGGCAAAATTCATCAAACTCCCACCCGTCGAAGCCAGTAAAGTGGCGGAGATTGTGCGGTATGAAGCGCGACAGCAGATTCCGTTTGATCTGAATGACGTGATCTGGGACTACCAACCAGTTGGTGGTGGTGTTGAAGAGAGCGGATTCATGCTGGAGGCCGAAGTGGGCCTTTTCGCCATGAAACGCGAACTGGTCTATGACGCGATGAAGCCCTTTACCAGCAACGGTAAAGAAGTGGAAATCGTCCAGATCGCTCCTCTGGCACTTTATAACTACCTTTCGTATGACGTTCTGGGATTCCGCAAAACGGCAGAAACGCCAGAACCTCCGGCTCAGGAAGACTACCATATCATTCTGGACATGGGAGCAGACAACTCCACAATGCTGGTGTCCAATGGACGAAGCATCTGGATTCGTAACGTACCAATCGGGGGTAATCATTTCACGCGTGCCCTGACGCGAGAGATGAAATTGACATTTGCAAAAGCCGAGCACCTCAAGTGTAACGCCACGAAAGCGCCGGATCCGAAGGCAGTGTTCCAGGCGATGCGTCCAGTCTTTAATGACTTTGTATCAGAGATACAGCGTACAATTGGCTATTTTGGCAGCACCAATCGCTCGGCAAAAATCAAAAAGATTATTGGTGTCGGAAATGGATTTCGTCTCGCGGGTCTGCAGCGGTTCCTTGAGCAGAACCTTCAGCAGTATACCGTAGAACGCCTCGAAACTCTGAGTGGAGTTTCTGGAGACACGGTCCTGACGGATCCGTTGTTCTCTGAGAATATCATGACTTTCGCAGTGCCTTATGGGCTTGCGCTTCAGGCAATTGGGAAAACCCGGATTCGAACCACGTTGCTTCCGCCAGAGATCGCAGTGGATCGCCGGATTCGCAGCAAGAAGCCCTGGGCGATCGCAGCTGCTGCCGGGTTGCTGTTGTGTATGGGAGTGGGCACGATCGGCAGCGCTGGTGTGTTGACTTCGTGGAGCGAGAAGAAATGGGATGACTCGCAGAAATATGTGGCTGGTGTTCAGGGTGAGATTGGGCAGCAAAAAACGCAGTACGACGCAGAGGATGCGACGCATAAGAAAATCCTTGACGACATCGCACAACTTGTTGCCCCCCTGGAAAAACGATCACTCTGGCTGGAGTTATTCAAGGCGATCAACGAGTGTCTGCCGGCGGACGAAGGTAATGCCCTGGATGAAACCGACCTGATGAAGCAGAAGAAAATTCGCCTGACTTCAATTACGACGAAAAAAGTGGCAGACGTGGCCGAATGGCACAAACGTTTTGTAGATGCCCAGCGAGTCGAGGATTTTCCGACGGCCGACCAGACCCCACCAACGTCAGCCCCCGGTTATATCGTGACGTTAAAAGGTTTTCATTTCTACAATCACAAAGAGCTGAGGTTTGAGGATACTGACCGCCGCTTCCTTGAAAACAATTTTGTTGTCAATCTTCGTAAGTGGGTTCTCAATACAGGGGGGATGGAAGTCCCGGTTGGGAAGATAGGAATCTCCTACCCAGTGGTGGCCTTCAGCCTGAAGAGCCAGCAGCAGTACGATCCCAATCGTCCACAGGGAAATGGCGGAATGTCATCTGGCGCAGCAGGAGGCATGATGTCTGGTGGGGCCGCGCTCGGCGGTGAAATGGCGGGCGGAGATCTGGCGTCTTCACCGGGAATAGGTCTGGCTCCAGGCTCAGGGGGCTCGGGCATGGGGCTGTCGGGCAGCGGCGCTGCGATGATGGCAGGTGGGGCAGCGGGCGGGATGCGAGGTCCTGGAGGCATGCGTGGGCCCGGAGGAAAGTCCGGGAGCGGCATGATGGGTGCTGGTGGAATGATGGGGGCTGGCGGCATGATGAGCGAGGGCGGAGTCCCCGGACAAGCCGGCGGGAACGCAGGCGAGGTCTCCGGAACGCAAGGTCCTATTTTTCAGCAGCAGGAACAGAAAGAGATTCAGATCCTGGACAGGACCGACTTCGTCGTTCAGTTCATTTGGACACCAACGATTGAACGAGATCGAAAGCTTGAAGACCCGCGAGCGGCCGCGGCGACTGATCCAAACGCCGCATCCGCAGATTCTTCGGCGGTTCCGGTAACAACCCCCTGAGTGTTTCCTGGGGAACCATAATCAGTGGAGCCAACGGGCGGATTTCTGCACACACGAAAACATTTCGCGCACAGCACTCGGGATAATTGATCATGGATAAGCTTCAGCCGCTGATAAAGCACCGCTACTGGATCTGCTTTGGGTTCGCTCTGATTTTTGCCGTCGTCGGCTGGTTCATGGCCAACGGCGCGCTGGCAGAAGCGATCGATGCCCGTTCAAAACTTGTCACTGCGTCGTTTGATCAGGCGAAGCAGGGAGCTACCAACCCAAATCAGAATTGGGTGGAAGCGGCAAAGAAGAAAAATGAGACGGACGCGCTTTCCTATAAAAACGCGGCGACTTCGCTGCGTGAGCGGCAGAAGAACGCTCGGCAGTGGCCCGAATTGATCCGAGAAGAAATGCAGGGGATCGCCTACCAGGACCAGATCAAGAATCAGCTGACCCGTGAAAAGTGGGCTGCGAATTACAGCGATGAAGTGGAAGGACTGCTCGAGATTGTCCGTCCTTATCGCAATGGTGAAGGTCTCGTGGTTGTCGACTCAAATCGTATTACTCACAAGCCTTACAATTCCTGGCAGACACGGGCTGCCCAGTCCAGAGAAGTCTGGGACGCTCAGGAAGACATCTGGTTACTCCGGTCGCTGCTCAATTCAATAGCGTCCGTGAACGGCGAAGCGGACCGAATTGGCGAAGCCTCAGTACGGGAAATTTACCGACTGACTTTGCGCGGCGGTGATCGAAATGCAACTCCCGCTGCTGCAGGAGCAGGTGGTGGAATGGCTGGAGGCATGGGTGGGCTTGAAGGCACTGCCGGGATGATGGGCGGTGGTCTTGCTGGTGCTGCCAGTGGCGGAGCGGGGGCTGGCGCTTCGTACCCCGGAAAAGATTTTGAGGGCTCCGCAGGCTCAGACATACTCGGAGAAGAATTTGGCGCTGATACCTCCGCTGGTGCCGCCGCTGGCGGTGGTGGTGGGATGGGTTCTGGCAAGGGATCCATGGGCTCCATGATGAGTGCCATGGGCGGGATGTCTGAAATGGGTGCCATGGGCGTTGGCGGCGGCGCAGAAGCTGGTGCTGCACCCGCCGAAGAAGAACGTTATGTCGACAAGGTTGAGGACTCTTATAAAACCCGTGGCTTCCTCCTGGATGTCAGGGTTCGTGATGACAAACTGCCAGAACTATTGGCGGCTCTGACAGATTCTGATTTCCCCGTGGAGATTGTTCGAGTCGAAATCAGCACAGAAGGTGGAGCTGCATCAGGTGGCATGACCGGAGGTGGACTGGGAGGCAGTGATGATCTTGCAGGTGGCTCAGGTCTGGCGCCCAGCGGCATGGCAGGGAAATCCGGCATGTCTGGCATGAGTGGGCCACCAGGTATGGGAGCGGGCCGCGGTGCAGGTATGGCCCCACCTGCGATGGCGGGTGGCGCTGGCGGATTGTCATCGGGAATGGGATCTGCAATGCCCGGTCAGCTTGGGGCTCCCGGCGGCTCTGATCTTGGCGACTCATCAATGGGTGGCATGGGTGGCGGAATGTCGTCGGGCAGTGGTGACCCATTGCAGAATGCACTGTCAGATCCTTTGTTAATTACAGTGAAGATCGGCGGCTTGATGACTCTTTACCAGTCAGCACAGGAATCCAACGCCGCTGCCGCGACGGAAGCGGCGGGTGCCACAGAACAATCAAACGCGGCACCGCCTGCGATCACACCAGATCCAGCAGCATCTTCAGCAGAAAACCCAGCGGCCGATCCCAACGCTGCACCTGTGGTTCCGTCAGAAGGGACGGCCCCAACAGAGGAACCGCCAGCTTCAGCCAACCCGGGAAATACGCCTCCAGATGCAGGTGTCGCACCAGGCAGCAGTTCAGCGGAAGCAGCGCCGGCATCGACGGTAGATCCCCCACAGTCCGCGGATGCTCCGGCAACGGCGGATCCGTCCCAAAATCCGGCCGGCAATGGCGAACCAAATCCGCCAGCTCCATCGGAACCTGGGCAGCAACCGGCGGCCGGAAGTAGTGACCCGGCAGCGCCGCAGTAGAAGTATCGAGCCACCTGAAGTTGCACAGCATCCCATAGCCCAGTAAACCAAAATTCGCACAACACTCAGAACGACAGAAACGAATGAGGTAGCGTCTGCCTCAGGCCTTTTAGCCACAGCGTTTCACATTATCTCTCTGAATCAGTGCTCGTATTATCAGTCAGTGGAACAGGAGAATCGACATGGCAAAGATGAAGGGTCTCGACTTCAAGGCGTTGCTGCTGAATCATGGTGAGAAACTTGGAGCCGGAATCGTAGCCCTGCTGGGGTTGACGGGACTGGCAACGGCCACATGGTCCTCCTGCAAGTTGGATCCGCTGCAACTCAAGGCGGATGCGGATAAGACCAAAACGCAGTGGCTCGCAAGCATCTGGCCGGAAGAAAACCGAATGGCGTATGCCAGCACCCCGGCTGTTGAGGAGAGCGCAAAGAAAATGGTGGAATCCAACGAAGAGGCTGGGAAGTTTGCAACCAGCCGCCGTTGGAATGACCCGATCAGCAAATCCCGTGAGAAACTTGAGAGCGTTGCCGTGCTGGCACCTCAGGTTCCTGAGGCTTCACTGGTTATTTTCCCCCTTGTTGAGCGTGATGACGAACCGGAAACAAAGGACGCAGAACTCGATTCCGAGAAAAAGACGCCTGGGAAAAAGGCGAAAAAGGAAGAGAACACAAAAGATCTTGAGGAATTGTTTGGCAGCACATCGCCTCAGAATGCAGTCGGTGGCGGAGATATTGGTTCGGGACTCGCAACGGGCACCGATGGTCTCTCGGGCGCCGGTGGTTTGGCTGGTCCGGGTGGTCTCCCCGGGGGACTCAGTGGTCCCGGCGGACTTGCAGGTCCCGGCGGACTTGCAGGCCCCGGCGGACTTGCAGGCCCCGGTGGACTCGCAGGCCCCGGTGGACGCATGGGGCAGGCGGGACGCGGACGTGGGGGCATGTCTGGTCCTCCCGGACGAGGCGGATCTCCTGGTATGGGGATGCCCGGCATGGGAGGCGCGGGTGGCAAGGGAAGTATGGGGGCGCTGGGCGATGTTGAGGGCGGAATGGGTCTTGGTTCGTCTGACGGCTACGGCGGTGTCGGGCTTGGCGTTGTTGAAACCAAGAAGGTTCGGTCTCACGCCGGCGTGTCTGTTCGCTACATCTTTGATATGTATAAGCAGGCACAGCAGCTTGCAGAAGCTCTCAACCTCTCAGGAGGCGATGCTCGAAATTACATTGACTTCGTGAATTTGCAGATCGAGCGAAAACGGGAAATTCCCGGGGCGGATCCATGGGCTGGTGAGTGGGAGTCTCTGTCGCTGGATGCAATCGGGGAGATCCTTGAAAAATCACTCGCCTTCGACATGGATATTGTAAATATGTCCGTGGTGAGGACAGAAATCGCAATGCCGTTGCCTCGCCGGGCCGCCGGTCGCTGGACTCCTGCAGATGCCTCTCACAAGCTGCTGGAAGACTTTCAGCTTTCGGAAGATGAGCAGAAAATTATCAATCGTCTTAACGAGAAACTGCGAGAAGAGGCGGACAAACTGAAGGCCCAACTTCCGCCTGAGCAGGCGCGCAGCGAGGGCTTCCGCAGGTTCTCTTTCGATAGTAACGACCTGTTAAGCGGTCTGAACAACGCAGGCTTTGGAGGTGGAGAATCCTCCGGCATGCTTGACGACCTGTATTCTGAAATGGGCAACAAAGAAAAGAATGGCTCGGACAACGAAAAGGATGCAAAGAAGTCCAGGGAAGACTTTGACAAGCAACTGAGAAACTCCATGGTTGCCGGGCGATTGCTGCTGGTCCGCTTCATGGATTTCACCTGCGATCGGGGTACGGCCTATCGGTACCGTGTTCGTCTGGAAATGAGGAATCCCAACTTCAACAGGCCAATTGATGAGTTGGTCGACCCGGAGACCGCATCTCAGAAGACGGTGTTCTCGGAGTGGAGTGAGCAGACTGAGCCGGTGTTCGTACCCAATGGTTATCGCTATTACGCAGATAAGGTTGAATCCAGACCGAGGGCAGACGAGTATGCGGCCCTGTCGATGTATTATGAGCACGAGACGGCAGGTACTCCTGTGATGAGCACGCTCAGGGTTCCTGTGGGAACGCGAATTGGTGGCAAGCAATCTGTTGACGTGGTGGACCTTGGAAAAAATTCGCTGGAGTTAACGGAAATAGAGTTGAAATCTCTGGACTACCTGGCTTCAGTCACGGAAGCTCCAAAAATTGTTAAAAATGACTTCCCTGAACTGAAGTCACTCTTCGAATCCCTCGGTGCGGCAAAGCCGGTAGGCGACCGTATCACCGTCGTGGATTCCAACGGAGCAATCGTTAGTCGCTTTGTTGGTGATTCGGTTTCAACGGGTAGCAGAGAGATTTCCAAGGCTGATGACGTACGTCTTGCATCTTACGTTCTGAAGACCTACGAGAACCTTCGGCCGGCCAAAGAGGGCGAATCTACGTCGCCCTATGGTGAGGGAGACCTCGGTACGAAGGGCGGAGATATGTCCGGAGGAGGCGGATCGGGAATGTTGGGTCCTGGGTCCGGAATGAACTTCTCCGGTGGCATGGGACAGGGCAGCGCACTGTCTGGTTCAGGTGGCGGTGCCGGCCGACGCGGAAGCGGAAGACAGCGTGGAAGTGCCGGAGGCATGAGATAGCGCAACAGAGAACGTCGTGTGGTGGGGCCTGCATGTGGGCCTCAAATAACTGAAGCTAACTGGCCGGCCCTGCGAAGATTCCTGCAGGGCCGGCCTTTTTTTATTTTTGGGCGTGGCAACCTGCAATCGCGATCCGAGGCATCCCCTTGAAGACGCATTTGTAGGGAAATTCTGCACTGGTTTCGCCCATTCGATAGGCGGTCCGATGAATACGAACGATCCAACACAATACCAACGACCTCCGGAAACAGTGCTCAGCCTGCTGCATACCCCTCCGATTCCTTCGGTTTCCATTAGTCCCAATCGTCAGTTTTTACTGATGGCCGAGCGGCTCAGTTATCCTCCGGTTTCTGAAATGGCCATCCCCGTTCTGAAATTGGCAGGCCTCCGAATCAACCCCGCGAATCGAGGACCATGGCAGCAGCCAAGGATTACCGGACTGCGTTTACGAGTGATTCCCGATGGCCCTGAATCTGCCATTGAATTGCCACCGGATGTTCGCATTGGCCTGATTGGATGGTCTCCCGACAGTCGCTACTACGCCTTCACAATTGTTCGATTGGACGTAATTGAACTTTGGATTCTTGACACGCACGACGCTTCAGCTCGACCCCTCGGGAACAATATTCAGCTGAACATGACCTATGGTGTGCCTGCACAATGGACCTCCGATTCACTTGCATTATTAGTGCAGTTGCCTGCGTTCCGGGAGCACCAGAAACCAATCGCTCCGCTCGCGCCTTTCGGCCCGGTTGCAGAAGAGGCGTCGGGAAAATCAGGACCAGTGCGGACATGGACGGATCTGCTCCGGTCCTCTTTTGACGAAACACTGTTTGAATTCTACTGCACATCACAGCTGGCATTGATTTCCGTAAACACAGGTCAATCCACTCTGATTGGCTCGCCGGCAATCTTCAGCGACATCGATCCCTCACCTGAGGGTGATCAGATTCTTGTTGTTCGTCATGAAAAGCCCTGGTCATTTTCCCTGCCGTGCGGACGATTTCCGCGACGGATTGAAATCTGGAACCACGCCGGCATCATTGTACACACGCTGGCTGTTCGTCCGCTGGAGGACAGGATCCCTATTGAAGGCGTCCCGGAAGGGCCACGTTCGGCCGGATGGCACCCGGCAGCCCCTGCGACTCTCATCTGGCTTGAAGCACTCGATGGCGGTGATCCGAATCGCGAGGCGGAATTTCGGGACGCGCTGATGGCACACGCCGCTCCATTTACCGCTTCAGCAGTTGAGATGATTCGATCTCGCCACCGTTGCATGGGTGTGCATTGGGGGGAAACAGGATATCTGGCATTACTGAAGGAGTTCGATCGGGATCGACGCTGGACAACAACGTGGAGATTTGATCCCACGAAGCCGGACACCAATCCGCAATTACTCTGGGATCGATCTGTCAATGATCGCTATGGAGATCCGGGAAGTCCGCTGCTGAAAGTGCTTCCAAACGGACGTCGCGTCCTGCGACTGCATGATGACTGTCTGTTCCTGGAAGGCCACGGAGCCACTCCGCATGGGGATCGTCCCTTCCTGAATCGATTCAATCTCCGAACAGGGGAAACCCAATCACTTTTTAACTGTGATGACTCCGCAATGGAATCTGTGGTCGCATTGCTTGATGAAGATGGCAGCCGATTTTTGACACAGATGGAAACCCCCACAAGTCCGCCAAACTATCGGATTCGCTCATTAACGAAAGAGCCACAGGCTGTCACAACCTTCTCCGATCCTGTCCCCCACCTGCGAAACGTTCATCGGGAAATCGTTTCTTATCAGCGATCCGACGGTGTTACACTGTCGTTTACGCTTTACCTGCCACACAATGCGATCCCAGGAAAACCACTGCCGACGCTTTTGTGGGCCTATCCCAGAGAATTCAATGATCCGGAAACAGCCGGTCAAATCAGTGGATCCACCAAACGCTTTACCTCATTCCTCGGCGCATCTCATCTGTTTCTGCTGACTCAGGGTTATGCCATTTTGGATAACGCAACGATGCCCGTCGTTGGTACTCCTGATGTGGCCAACAACACGTTTATAAGTCAGATCGTGGACAGTGCCAAAGCTGCTATCCGGAAAGCGGCCGACATGGGGGTTACCGACCCGGAACGTGTTGCCGTCGGTGGACATAGTTACGGGGCCTTTATGGCGGTGAACCTGCTGGCCCACAGCAAACTCTTTCGGGCAGGAATTGCCCGGAGCGGCGCCTACAATCGCACTCTGACGCCGTTTGGTTTTCAAAACGAAAGACGGACATTCTGGGAAGCCCCCGATGTTTATATGCAGCTTTCCCCTTTTGCCTCCGCTCATAAAATCAAATCGCCTCTGCTGCTGATCCACGGTGAAGAAGACAACAATCCCGGAACGTTTCCCATGCAAAGCGAACGGCTATACCAGGCAATTCGGGGCAATGGAGGGACCGTACGATACGTCTCGCTGCCCCACGAATCACACAACTACACAGCACGCGAATCCGTAGAACACACTCTCTGGGAAATGATCCAGTGGCTGAATAAGCATGTCGCCACTCCATAAACCGCAGGCAGCCCGTCTTGATGCAGATCACTGTCCTGATACTCTATCGGAATCTGACACAGTCTCAGCCTCCCCGACGCTGATCAACTGATCTTTGTCCCTGTCAAGTTGCTGAAACTGAACGGCAGTTCCCGGAAATTCTCTTCGGGAAACATCACCATCCTGATTACGATCCATAAGCCGAAACCAGTTGGGCCCTGCCAGACCATCGCGTCCTGGAAGAATTGCATCACCTGTTGGCATCATTGCCATTCCTGCCATCTGGCCGCTGTCGTCCATACGCCTTAGCTCAGAACGCCCCAGCCCAATTGTCAGAACATATTCTGTTCCAAGTTCCACGTCAGAATACGCTCCATCAAGATTGATATCGTATTCCGTCAGCCTGTCACGCCCCTTCAGAATCTCCCGTTTCGTAAGCCGGCGATCACCATTGGAATCCAGCAGACTGAACATCGTCCTGCCACTTTGCTCAACAGTCACCTCGACCCTCGACGCTGTCGCAGCCTGCTCTTTGTCAGCGAATCGAAACAACTCCTGTCTGGTCATCTGCAGATCCTCATCCAGATCAATCTGATGAAAATCAACTTCAGTTCCGGCTTTTACCAACGCCGCCTTTAGTCCCTCAAACTCCATCTCGTCCAGTGACTGACTGCGATCTGCGTCCATGATCGAAAATTCCTGGCCCAGATATCCGCGTGTCACCATGCGATTGTTAGCCCCACCACCGCGAGCGACAAGTGAGAGCTTCATTCCGTCTATCACAAGATTCAAACGACCTCGCTCTGCTGAAACTACCTGAAGGAAGGCAGATGCCGACTTCTGAATCTCAACCTTCACATCGCTGAGATTTGCTTTGTCCGAAAGTTGAAACTGAAGCCCGGCATGAAACTCCGGAGACTTCAGATACTCGGAAAGTAGACTACGATCCAGAGAATTTGACGCGGTCTTTTGATCCGATACACGAAGACTTCGCCATTCCAGTTTTCCTTCCCGACCATATCGCTCCAGCAGACGACCAGCCACAATATTCAGAGAATCTTCATCGGTGATGTGAAAGAATGGCAGACTGACAACATCAGGCGTCACCGCCACGTTGCGACTTCGAGGATCCCGATACGGAACTAACTCAGAGATTGTAAAGGTTTCATCGTTATCCAGATCACGAAATCGTAAAGCTTTCGCTGCATTGGATAGTTCCTCGTCGGAAACAGCAGCGTCTGAATTCTCGTCCAGAAGCCCGGCCAATCGCACGGCGTCATCAGCTGGCTTTGGCTGCGCGATCAGGTCAAACATTTTGGGAAGGCGGGCATTGAACCATTGAATAAACTCTTCCGAGGATACATCTGCCGCCTCCGAACCCTCGGAGATCTCTCGAATGATGTCCTGTGGATCTGCACTCTTGGCAAACGCCAGAATTCGACGTGGTATCAGCGATAGCTCCGCACGACTTAGACGCCTGTTGCCATCGCCATCCAGCACCCGCGACAGATAACGCCCAGTCCACCTGCGATAACTCTCACCACCGACGGAAATCTGAAGTTCCAGAAATGCCGGGCCGGACGGCGCCAGGATCACCAGAGTAGAAACATCGTCTGAATTAAGCGGGACATTCAGAGATTGCGCAAATGCTCCGGAACATGTCGCCGAGAACACGCCCCAGACAATTACGATCCCCCTGCAAACCAGCCCCAGCCTCGTATTCCTGATACTCATAGATCACCGGACCTCGCTTTATGAGGAACCATTCAGGCTTCCAGGTCACAGCTATGAAACCATCGCAAATTCAGGCAGTCCTGGAGGCGGTTGATAAAAAAACGTTCCACAGATCCGGCCCGATCACCGAAAAACAGGGAGTTCCCAACGTCATTGAAACCTGACAGCGATGGGCTCAGTGTTCCCTGCCAGCCCGGCGTGATGCAATCATCCCGGCAACATACCCTCCCTTGAATCCGGCATCAATGTTGACGCACACCACATTTGAGGCGCAACATGTCAGCATGGAAAACATAGCAGTCAAACCGCCAAGTGACGCCCCGTAACCCACTGAAGTCGGAACACCAATTACCGGACATGGCACATAGCCTCCCAAAACCGATGGCAAGGCTGCCTCCATTCCGGCGACACATACGATCACCTCGGCGTCACGCAGTCGCGGAATATGCTGAATCAGCCGATGCGGCCCGGCTACTCCCACATCCTGTATCAACTCACAGGGTACACGCATCCATTGCAGCGTTTCAACCGCCTCCTCCGCCACTGGCCGGTCACTACTCCCTGCCGTCACAACAAATACTTTCCCCGAACACCGCTCATCCACCTCACCACACTGCAGACGGAGCGTGCGAGCCAAAGGATTATAACGAGTCTCCGGTAAAGCCCTTAGAACTGCCTCCGCCTGGTCCGGACTCACTCGCGTCACAAGAGAATCCTGCCCACTTCGCTGCTGACGCCTCAGAATCTCTACAATCAAGTCAGACGACTTTCCTGAACCATATACCACTTCCGGAAAACCACAGCGATCCCTGCGAAGAAGATCCACGTCGCTTTCAATGGAAGCGTCCAGGGACTGCGTCTGCTCAAGCCCCAGACTCCTCAGCCCCGCAATAGCTCGTTCCAGCAGGACTGGATCGCTGTAAAGTAATTGTAAAGATTCTCGAAGCTTTAATTCACTGGGAATCAATGATGTCACCCCCGATACCCCCCACCGAAAAATCTCAGAGATTACAGACTAACAAGCCTCCGCCGATGTCCACTCCTTCAATTTCTCCAGGGTCCTCTTCGCCTCGCCAGAGCTCAGAGCGGAACGAGCCATGGCGACTCCACTGCGAAGGTCTTCTACCACACCGGAAACAAACAGGGCTGCCGCCGTGTTTGCCGTCACAATATCCGCGGCCGCTCCTGAACTACCCCCAAGTACCGCCTCAATAATCGCAGCACTTTCCTTCGCAGATGCAACCCGCAGCGAACTCACGTCACACTCCGGAAGTCCAAAACTTTCGGCTGTCCAGAATTCTTCCATCACAGCACTATCTCGGACCGCATATACAGTTGTCGTCCCCCACAGCGAAACTTCGTCCAACTCACCATTGCCACACACGACACAGCCATGCTTTACACCAAGTGAAGCAAGAGATTGAGCAAGTAACTCAGCTCGCACAGTCGTCGATGCCCCAACCAATTGATACTCAGCCCCCGCAGGATTTGTTAATGGCCCAAGCAGGTTGAAAATCGTCGGAAATCCAAGGTGCTTCCGCACAGGCGCCGCATGCCTCATAGCTCCATGCATCAGTGGAGCAAAGCAAAATGCCAGCCCCAGCTCGTCCAGACATCGCCCGGCAGACTCCGCCGTCAAACTGATATTCACGCCCAGTGCCTCCAGGACATCCGCGGAACCACTGGAACTGGAAACACTTCTGTTCCCATGTTTTGCAACGGCTATCCCACACGCAGATGCCACCAGAGCCGTGGCTGTGCTGATATTGAATGTATGCAGTCTGTCACCCCCCGTTCCGCATGTGTCCAGCAGTGGATGACGCAATGTCCGAATACGGGTGGCCCGTCGACGCATCGCCTGCGCTGCCCCCGTCACCTCCGCAGAGACCACTCCCTTCATTGACATCGCTGTCAGAAATACAGCGATATCAACAAACTCACACTGGCCGTCCATGATGCAGCCAATCACCTCAGAACACCCCTCGGCCGTAAGATCTCTCCCGGCCTGCAGCTGGAGAACCGCCTCCTTCAGTAACTCATTCATCTCCTTACGCTCCTCAGCCAAAATCATATTCAACGGAGAATTCGCCCGGTTTTTCTGCGACGCAGTGGATTCACGGCAAATTCCAACACAGAATGACTGTCTGTGCACACCAATCTGCCCATCTATCCATCAATGCATCCAGACAAACTCAAGACCCCTGGAATCTTACTATGTCTGACGACACGTGCACACAGGATGGGAGCCCGGACGAAATCGAAATTGGCGGATCAATTGATCCCTGCTCCTATCTTCCCGGGCAGTCCGCCCGAATGACCTATCGAATTGCCGAACAACTCTCAGAGCAACGCTACCAACAACTGCTGGAACGTGGATGGAGACGGTTCGGCAAAGTACTGTTTCGTCCAAATTGCCCCGTCTGCAGTGCCTGCACCGGAATCAGAGTCCCCATCTCAACTTTTTATCCATCCAAAAGTCAAAGACGTTGCCTGAAAACATTCGCTGATATCACGAATCTGACACTGACTGTCAGCAATCCAACCCTCTCCCGGGAGCACATCCAACTCCACAACAACTATCACCAGGATATGCACCACAGAAAACAGTGGCCGTTCAGGAAAATTACCTCTCGCGAATACGCCGAAGCGTTTCTCGACGGTCAGTTTCCGTTTTCCAGGGAGTTCCAATACCGACACAACGGCCAACTCATTGGCCTGGCACTCGTTGACATCACCCCCAATTCACTCTCCAGCATCTACTTCTTCCATGATCCGGTATGGCGCGATCTCGGACTCGGCACCTATTCCATCCTTCAGGAGATTGAAACCGGTCGGCAACTTGCAAAAGACTGGCTCTACCTCGGCTACTACATCAGGGACTGCTCGTCCATGAACTACAAGAACAACTATCGCCCACACCAACTGCTAACCACATTCCCCAATGACGACCAATCCTCGTTATGGCATTCTCCGGCGCAACAAACACAAGAGCCGCCCGCCGCCAGTTAATGTTCATTCCCGCCTGCAACTACTTCCGTCACTTTCAAGCCCCTCCGATAAATGTCAACACGACGAATCACAGCCGCCAACGAAAACAGAGTAGCCAAAACTGGCTACTCTGTCATTCATCAACCGGCCGGAAGTCTGCTCAACAGCCCCGAAACATTCCTGTTCACTTTTCTTCCGACGTGACTGTCTCAGTCGGGTTTTCAACTTCCCCAGCCGCCTCACCATGCTGCTCCGCATTCGCTGATTCCGCATGATGCTTCTCATACTCCGCTACCTCGTCCGCCCAGACACCAACCTGAGGGGCCGCGTTGATGTAGTAGGAAGAACCAATATCCGGGAACAGGGCAATCGGAAGCCCAATCGCCAGAATTGTCGTCGGAGCCAGCAACACGTATTTCCAGTTGCCCTCAAATTTCAAATGCATGAAGAACATCATCACGCACAATGCCTTGGCACACGCCACAGCCAGCACTAACACCATCGTTACCGGCTTTGAAAACGACAATACGTCAAAAAGTACCGACAATGCAGTACAGCCACAAAGAACGAAAAAGATCATCAGATAGTTGACGTGATGACCGGAATGCGTGTCGTGCGACATAAAGCCTGCCAGTTTCAATTCAGAAAAACTCTTCAAAGTACTTCCAGACCCTCAACGGTCCGACCGATCACACACACCCTGGGAATCTCAAATTGCCCAAAGCACGCCACTAAATGATGTACAGCATCGGAAACAGAAAAATCCACACCAGGTCAACAAAGTGCCAGTACAAACCACTGTTCTCAACGAAGTCAGTCCATTTCTCGTTCAGTGAACTTCCCTGCTTCAATACGGCGGCAAATAGTATCATCCCCACAATCACATGTATCGCGTGAAACCCAGTCATAATGAAGTATGAAGAGGCGAAAATGTTGCCGTAAACGATCGGGTGAGGGTCAAAGACGCGAGCAGAAACCAAAGCTGCCTGTGGCCCCGACTTCTTCATGTCGGTGAGATATACCTTCACCTCGTCCAATGTCAATTCCGGAGGCTTCTCGCCATCCTTCAATGTGGCACGCTTTTCCATGTATTCCAGAGGAAGCGCCGGCCACGAAAGAGAAACATTTGCAACAATATGCTTTTGCAGATTGTCCCATTTTTCATACAGGGCGTAATCCGCTTTTGCTGAACTTGTGTACCCGGCAAACTCGGCGTTCGTTAAATCTGCCGGACGCTCAGTATCCGGCAACGCCTGCACCAGCGGCGCAATCGCCAGGATGTCCTCAGGGCGATCTACCTTGATCAAAGCCCCAGGCTCGTTTGTGTAGACCGCAAAACGCTCACGCACCAGTTCCTGTAACTGATCAGCAACCTTGCTGACTGCCTGACTGGAAGTCTCAGGAATACGTCCTGGAAGAATGTCGTTATCAATCTTCCCTTTGTATTCAAGTCCCTTAATCCCAAGAAACAAAACCGCCAGAAGCAGTGTGACCGAAAGAAAGCGACGCGCTCGCGTAAAGTTTTTCTGAGCCATTGCCTCATGCGCAACAACTACACAGTAGCTGGACACAATCAAAACAAAGGTGTTGACGCCACCCAGCAGTACGTTGATATGAGTATCCTCATAACGCGTCGGCCAGCCATTGGATCCGAGACGAAGCACAATGTATGAGCCAATAAAGGCCGTGAAAAACATAATCTCAGTACCAAGGAACAACCACATCCCGAGTTTTGAATTCGGAATGGGAATTCCCATCCTGAGAGCAGGTGCTTTTGCAGAGTGAGACATATTCATTCACAACCGTTTAAAGACAAGTTGACAAGCCCGCCACTCAGGCTGTCAGCCGCAGAAAATCCAACAGGAGACAACCCAACAGTATCGGCAGGCAAATCAGTGAACCAGCCATTAATTGCCTCGCCCTGCGGTCTGATCGCTCAATAAAAAACCGCAGAGTCAGCCACAAATAACCCAACGACAGAATCAACGACGCAGCAAGGTATCCCTCCCCAGCCAATCCCGCCAACCGTGGTAACCACGTGACCGGAACAAAAGCCAGTGCATACACCAGGGCGATCTGTGAAGTTCTGCGGCCACCATCATGGAAGGACGGCAACATCTTCAATCCCGCTGCCTCGTACTCATCACGGTAAATCCAGCCAATGGCAAGGAAATGAGGAAACTGCCAGACGAAAAACACAGCGAACAATGCCAGACACTCAATCCCGGGTTGTCCACCAGCGGCAAACCAACCCAACACCGGCGGCATCGCTCCTGGAATTGCACCCACAGTTGTACAGAACGCTGTCCAACGCTTCATCGGCGTGTAAACGCAGACGTACGTCAACATCGTTAGCAACGCAGAAATGCTTGTGATTGGATTGGCACAATACCAAAGCGCCCATGCGCCCAATCCAGAAAGAAGACATCCAAGAAAAATGCCTTCCACAGCAGACACGCGCCCGCTGGCCAGCGGGCGTCCGACAGTGCGTCTCATGAACCTGTCGCTGCCAGCTTCCCACACCTGATTCAAAACACTGGACGCTGCAACCAGAAAACAAATCGCCGGAACACTCACCGCCGCCCTCGCCCAGTCGACTCGCTCAGTTGATGCAAGTACAAATCCGGACACAATGGCCGCGGCCGACATCACGATAATTCTGGGACGAACCATCTGGGAATAATCAGCAATACGCCCACAAACGATCCCTGTTGTGGAATGCTCTATCTCACTAGCAGTCGCTGCACTCACGCGACACTCTCCCCCAGGATCGGTTCCTGTTCAGAAAGACGGGTTGAAGCGATCAATCCATGACTATGAAACCTGAGCACCAAAACACTGCAACAACAACATGTTGCCAGCAAAAACATTCCCGCAACCGTATGCAGGCTGCAAATGATCGACTGCTCCAGTGATCCCGACACCGCCACGTAACCAATGGCTTTAAATCCAAACCGGGTCACAAGGGAACCAATTCCGAGTGAAAACTGTAAACCAATCGCTGCGGCAGTTCCAACACCAGCCAGACGCAGAATTCGCAGACTGCTTCCAAGCAACAGCAGCGAACTCGCAAGGCAGCAAGACAAAGTCAGAATCGCACCGATGACATGCTCTGTCCTCATGCCGTGAAGATGGCGTAACACACCGCCTAAGGCATACTGCCCAACAACAACAACTGGCAACATGAATGCTAAAATTGCACCAGTCGTTGCGAGACGAGTCTCAGATCGCGATAGCCAACACCGCCAACCATCGCACAGAAGAAACCGAAACAGAACACACGTCGAAAAGAAGAGCGCTCCGGTAATGCTGTGAGTCATGGCAAGCACTTGAGCACTCATCAGGACTCTCGCACCGCCCAGTAGCCCTTGCCCTATCACTGCCACGAGGATGAAGCTCGTCCAGCGTCTGATCCATGTCACCTGAGACACATGCCCGGCAATCGCAAGAAGAATCGCCACGAAACCAATCAGCATGCCAGCCAATCGATGACCATGCTCGACAAATTTCTCCGTGTTCACCGCGAAGTCGCTGAACCACGGGTAGAGAAACATGTTTTGGCCGTCTGAAGATGGCCAATCCGCAAAGGCCATCCCTGCCTTCAACGTAGTCACAACGGACCCCATGCCTATGGGCAGCAATGCAACGACACACGTCGCTGTTGCCAGCCCACGAAGGACAGGGGATATGTTGTGACTACCAGAGTTCAAGGGTCTGCCTCAGCGGTATGTTCGACACTCAGTGATGGACCGCAGTACGCTTCACACCTGCCGGCGGAGCAGTTGTCTGTAAAATGAAGTCCTGACCTAACGCCTCCGCTTCAGGCGAAGAATACTCGTAGGGCCCACGATAGCACACTGGCGGAACATCGAAGTTCCCATGTCCCGGAGGAGATGGCGCACTCCACTCAAGTCCGTTCGCATTCCACGGATTGCGGCCAGCCTTTTTACCGTAGAAAATACTCAGGAAAAAGTTGCCCAAAAGCAGAAACTGGGCAAATCCCATGATGATGGCAGAGATCGTCATAAACTGGTTCATGGGCAGCAGGTGTTCCAGATAACCATGCAGATATGGGTCCGCGTACCGACGCGGCATGCCCGCTATCCCCAGAAGGTGCATTGGAAAGAACGTCCCATTCATTCCAATAAAGGTCAGCACAAAGTGGACCTTGGCCACCTTGTCATTCATCAGACGACCAAACATCTTCGGAAACCAGAACTGAATTCCCGCAAACACTCCAAACAAAGTTGCTCCGAAGAGAACGTAGTGGAAGTGAGCCACGATGAAATAAGTATCATGGAAGTAAATATCCACCGGTACAGCTGCCATGAAAATTCCACTCAATCCACCAACAATGAACAACGCAACAAAGGCAGCACAGTTCAAAAACACCGCATTGAACTGAATGTTTCCGTCCCAGATCGTCCCAATCCAGTTGAATACCTTGATCGCTGAAGGAAGCGCGATCATCATCGTTGAGGTCATGAATGTCATTCCAAGCGCCGGATTCATACCGCTGGTAAACATGTGATGTCCCCAGACAATAAACCCGAGCCCAGCGATTGCTGCCATCGAGTACACCATTGGCTTGTACCCAAACACTGGCTTACGCGACATGCAGGCCAGCATGTCGGAGACCATTCCCATCGCCGGCAGCAGCATGATGTACACTGCTGGGTGCGAATAGAACCAAAACAAGTGCTGCCACAGCAAAGGCTGACCACCGCCCACTGTCGGAGCAGCGTTATTGACAATAATGCCAGCAGGCACGAAGAATACGGAATGAATCGTAGTTGGCAGAAGTTGACTCAATCGATCGAACACCAACATGAATCCCGCAGCAGTCAAAACTGGCAGGGCGAAAGACTGCAGAATTGCTGTAATGAACATAGACCAGATCGTCAACGGCATTCGGAACAATGTCATGCCTGGTGCCCGCATGTTAATGATGGTCGTCATGTAATTGACTGAACCCATCATTGACGACACGCCAACAAGTGTTAGCCCAAACAGCCACCACGTCTGTGCCGCACCTGAACTTGGTGATGCTGTGGCAAGGTCGCTCAAAACCGGATAGGAGGTCCAGCCATTCCCCGGACCAGCGGTCGGACCACTTGCAACGAAACTCACTGCAAAACAGAACATTGCCGGCCACATGAACCAATAACTCAGCATATTCAGGACCGGAAATGCCATGTCGTCCGCACCAATTTGCAACGGGATCAAAAAGTTCCCGAACGCACCGGCGAGAATTGGGATGATCACCAAAAAGATCATCACCGAAGCATGCATTGTGAACAACATTGTGTAGAACTCAGGACTGATCTGGCCGCCTTCGCCATGAAACAGACCGAAGACTTTGCCGATGACCGGCATGCTCTCCCACGGGAACGCCAATTGCCAGCGAACCGCAAGTGCAAGCGCACCGCCAACCATCAGCATCAGAACTGTCGTAATCAGAAACTGAATCCCGATTACCTTGTGGTCGGTCGAGAAGACGTACTTCTGAATAAACGTCTGCTCATGATGACCATGACCATCCGCATGGGAATGATCATGAGTCTCAAGGGCTGGTGTTATAGTTGCCATCGTGTTTACCGCCTGAAATCCAACCAATGCAGAAAAACTAAAACCCGCTCAATCCACTTCACTGTTCTTTGGAGGCATCAACCTCTGCAACACCATCTTCGTTCTGCTCTTGTTCAAGACGAGTCAGGTACTCAGAAACCCCTTTCGGTGAATCTGCGATAATGCGAGCCTTCATCTTATAATGACCCCAACCACACAGCTCTGCACACAGTAGCTCATACTCCCCGGCCTTCTCGATCTCAAACCATACCGGAATAATCAACCCCGGTACTGCATCCTGCTTGACTCGAAGGCGGGGAACAAAAAATGCGTGCTGCACATCCTGCGTTCGCAAATTAATCATTGTCGGGATGGCAGCCGGTACGTGCACCTCATTCACAAAATAAAGGTCACCAGGCTGCGGAACGTTCATCAACTGCTGTCCAGGTTTCGGATATCGAATACGCCATTCAAATTGCCGTGCCATCACCTCAGCAACCGGTGCATTTCTAACCGAATCCGGAAATTTCGAGATGACCCGAATCTCTGCCAGAACGTCCAGCTGCGTCAACGAAATAAAAACCAAAATAAACGCCGGCACAATGGTCCAGATTATCTCAAGCTTGTGGCTTCCATGCGAGAACCACGCCTTCTGTGTGCTTCCTTTGGTGGCCCCTTTCCAAAGGGCGTATCCCAACGCCGCCTGCGTGCCAACGAAAGTCACCGTCACAATAATCAGAATCAGGTAGAATAAACCATCAATCTGATGTCCCAGTGTTGATAGAGGCGCACTTGGAAACCACCACCCTCGGGAAGGTGCAACGGCACACACGAGGATGGCAACAAGCGGCCAAAACCAGAAAAACAATGCCCAGAATTTTTTCACGGATCTATTCTCCAACCACAACCGACCAGCAGCGCCGGAAAAATTGACTTGCCTGAGCGAATTCTCGCTTGATCACTCACCCGTCTCCGAAGGAGCAACCGATTTAGCGGCGATCGTCCCTGGATCCGATTCAAACTGCAGACTCAGCAGATAGTTAACAATGTGCCAGATGTCCTCATGAGGAGTGTTCTTGAATGAAGGCATCCTTGAACCCTTGATTCCAGCATGAATCCGGCAAAACAGGTCAATCGGACGACGACCACCACGGAAGATACCCCGCTGAAGGTTTCTTGGCTGATTCGGGTTGTCCCATACGTCGTGCAACCCCGCCTCAGGATACAGCTCATTCGTCACCGGATTCTTTTCGAAGGCAACAGTCTGAGGTCCATTTCCCGCTCCATCGATCCCATGACAATCCGCACAGTTCAACGTCTTGCTGAGGTAAAGTTCTCGCCCACGCTGCCGAGACTCAGCACTGTCTTCGACACGAGCAACCGTTGGTAGAATCTTTGCGTCTTCTGTATCAGCCGATGTCCAAATCTCGGCCAAATCATCGCCCAGCGTTTCAGCGGTGGCCGGAAACTCGTCCTTCAGGAAAGACTGCAACTCCTCGACGATGTCAGATGCTTTTTCGCTCGCTAAACGGTCCGAAACTGCGGTCTCCGAATAATCCGAAGCCAACTCATTCACAAGCCTCCGCTCGTACTCACCACGCATCGACAGAAACCGAACGTACTCAACAATCGCATGCAACTCGTCTTCCTTCATCAGCAGGAAGGAAGGCATGTAAGTTCCCGGAATACCATACTTCAGTACTCGCAGTAAGTCGTTGCGACTTACTTTCGATTGATCGTTCGTCGAAGTGAACTTGAATACGCCGTGGCGGTAGTCACGCGGCTTCGGAATCATGTACTGAGCCGTTGGACCATTTCCGTCCCCAGCAGCGCCATGGCAATGGCTGCAGTGACGCATGTACAGCACCCGGCCCGACTTCAGTGTTGATCCACCGTCGATGACGCACAAATCACCAGAAACCGGCGTTTTGTCAGGAACGCCGGCAAGGACCGCTTCCCCTGTCTTTTCGTCCCATGCGGTCAACGCAATGCTCTGCCCGGCTCCCTCTCCAGTCACAAACTGCACACTGGATGCCACTGCCGGCAAAGTTACTCCCTCTTGAGCAACAAACTTGATCCGCGCTTCCGTATCGCTGGCAGCGAAGGATTCTACAGAGGCGGCGGAACCACCCCATTCAACCGGAAGTTTCATCCACGCTTTAAGTTGCTGTGGGTTGCCAAACCGGGTGTCGAGAGTCTGTTTCACCCCTGGCCCGCCCTCAGAACCATTCTGAGCCTCTTTAATCAGCGACTGCGTTCTCTGACTGTATGCGAACGAGGAATCTCCGTCGGAGCAGCCACTGACTGACAGCGCCAGCAGTCCTAAAAGGACCTGATTCTTCAGTGTTATCTTGATTGACGTTTCCATTGACACAATCCAGAAGTTGAAAGAAAAACTCTGATTGCAAATTTACAGCTTCAACAGATCTACCGGGTACTCAATCTTCAGGTCGGTCTCTTCGCCAGGTTTGATCTCAACAGCAAGTTTGCGCTGCACAAAATTTCCGTTTGCGGCTTCATGCCAGACAACAAACGTGTGCTGCCCAGCCGGAAGGTCCGGGATCGAAAACCCACCGTTTTCGTCTGTAACGCAAGCGTATGGATGATCAAGTGGAAGGTGCCACGCGTTCATCCAGGCGTGATAGTCACACTTGACCGCCAGCGGAACAGATTCAGACTTCCTGTAAACAATCTCCAGCTTCCCGTCCCGATCCATCGGTGCGACACCCGAATTCACAGATTGATTTTTGGCAGGATAAGTGTGGGTATTGTGGGCAACAGAGTCGTTGCTCAGAACACGGACGACTGTATTAACGGGCAGTACAACACTGTGCGGGAAAAATCTGCAGTTTTTCTGATCGAACATGAAGGGGTCCGCAGCAGATGCCGGGGGCTTACCGCCCTTCGGCGCCTTCGAAAGATAAACAAAGGCGTTTGCAACTCCCCCGTCAGCACTGACGACAAGCCGTTCGTCCGGTACATCAACGGCCGCACAAACTTCCTTGTCTTTGATCTCCGCACCCTGTTTCACAATTAAAGGAAGTGCCGACACAGGCGCTGTCAGCACAACTCTGCCCGTGAATGAGCCATACGCAGTAGCACCCGCCTCGGCAGAATCCCCACCACTATCGCTGGTTTCCTCTGCCCCGGCAGGAATAAACGTGACATCGGGTACAACACCTGCCCCACCACCAACCTTGCCACAGCCAACTGCTGTCAGCAGGATCGCCGATGACGCCAACAAATGAAACTTTTGTCTGCGGGTAATCTTCATGTTACTCGTCTCCTCCTGCGGCCGGGGCCGCCGACGGACTCACCGCCCCAGGGGGCTCATACACGGTCGGACCAACATTCTCAAGAAGTCTTGAGTAATTCATGAGTGCATCGCGTACGCCAATGACATGTGCATCCGGGTCACCCTTGAACTTGTCCGGAAATTGCGTGGCATTCTTTGCGAAGTTAACCGGCATCGAAGTGTAGGGGGTAACCCACGCTGGCTTGTACAGCCATAGTTTCACCCAATCCGAACGCAACCGATTCTGAACGTCAATCAAGTTTGGACCCTGAATGTCCTTCGCTGGATCAGAAGCCTTGAACCTGCGACCCCCGACCGAGTGACATTTCACACAGAGAGGACCGTTTAACAACGACCAGGAGTCGTTGAGGTAATCCTGGCTGTGCAGAAGCCCCCCAGCCGCAACCATCTCAGCTCCACGCTCGGTCAAATAGTCAGAGTCCGTGGGCCCCTGCTCTTCGTACGGAAACTCTGCGCCATCAACCGCCGCAAAGTAATTTGCCAACGTCCTCGCTTCTGCCTGACTCAAGTTAAACCGAGGCATTCGCAAAACTGTCGTGTAACGAATCTTCCCAGGCTCCAGAAGGAATGAGTAGAGCCATGACGTCTGTACCTTCACTCCTTCCTGATACAGCGGAGGCGGAGAAGCCTGCCAAGCGAGTTTTCTTTGGTCAAATCGGTAAGTCAGAAGCCTGTCCACAAGCAGCTCAGCAAAACGACCTCCACGAGCCTCCTCATAGTTGACCAGACGCGACTCGGCAAAGCTGACCGGAGCACCCGGTAATAGTCTCTTAACTCCCTCGCCGGTGCCAAACTCAACTGGCTCCCAAACCTCGAATCCATATTCACGAAGCTCGGGATCTTCCTCTTCGATATCTGGCTTTGCCGCCAGCATGCCATGGAAGCTTGCCAATGGCAATGAAACCTTCTGGTCCTCGACGACGTACTCTTTGGTAGCTCCGGTTAAGCCCTGACGCGGCGGACGAACCTTCAACAGCATCTCCAACGCTGCCGGATGATCTCCAGCGTCCAGTGGTGTGGAGTCAATCGCAGCAAGGTCCGCTGCAAATGTGATCTTTGGCAACTCGACAATATGACAGCCGGTACAGTTATACTTCGCTAGTAAAAATTCGCCTTCAATGCGAGTCTTCGCACGATCATCCGGCTGATACACATATTCTTCTGCCGGTGGCTCCGCTACAAGACCCAGTACGAAAGTTGCAATCGCCTCAATTTCGTCCTCTTTCAGAGGAAATCTTGGCATTCGCAGACGCTCGTCGTAGCCTTTTGTCTCAGTCTTTTCGTAGTCGTAGGTTCTTGGTGCACGCAACTTCTGCCAAATAAATCCCGGCCGACCATGACGCTGCAGACTGTCGTAAAAGAAGTTCGCAGCCATCTCAGTCACTTCCTCTTCAGGCGTAAACTGTCCCATGGCAGCACCACCAGCGATAGCTTTCTTCCTCGCTGTGATGATTCGCTCACTCGTCGACTTAAACTCTGAGCCCGCAGGTTCACCATGGTGATGCAGGTACTCCTCAATGTGCTCAAACCCGAGTTTGCTTGTGTCTTTACGACCCCAATCCTGCAAGGCCACGCCGATTGGTCTGGCCTCTTCGTATCCGGGCATGTCGTGACAGGCATAACAACCGTAGCGAGAAATTGTCTTCTTTCCCACATACTGCAGTTTCATATCTCGCCACGCGGCAGCGTCGTTCACCGCAGCGGCGTCATCGGTGGCCAGTACTGCCTCATCCCCAATCACGTCCGCCTTCTTCTGTGGAAACTTCATCGATGAGATGATTTCCCTGGCAGCGTCTTCTCCAAAACGACTCTTTTTCAAGTACAATGCTACAAGCTTATCAAGCTCTGCATCTTCCACAGCGACAACCGGAAACTGCTCAGGCTCGCCCTGGGAAAGCAGAAATGCTGTGATGTCCGCTGCAGGGTCCACCTCTGTCGCCCCATCAACATCCATGTAAGAATCCAAATACAGATTTGGCATGCGTGTTCTTGCATGGTATCGCTCAGGTTCGCGAATCCAGGTGTACAACCAATCGCTGAAGGAAGCGTCGTCCGGGTTTCTCTTCAGCTTCCTGTGAATGTCGCTTATGTTCGGACCGAAGTCCGCTTTCGATTCAGGAACAGCAGCGTGCGCGTGGCAAGCCAGACAGCCACGTTCCGTAAACAACTTCGCCCCGCGCTCGACGTCCGGCTTGTAGCCGTCCTTCGGAGACAACAGGTCAATTGGCTCTGAAGACTGCAATAGTACGCGAGCGATGCCCTCCAGCTCCGCGGCCTCGAACTTCTTTGTCTGGGTCTCGTCCGTCGCAGACAAGTGATCGGTCAGGCTGAAGAACTGTGGCATCTTGGTGCTGGGACGGTACCTTGACGGAATCTCCGTCCAGTACTGCAGAAAGTCCTGATTGGTCTTGGAAGCAACGTGCCGCAGGCTGGGTCCGACCTTCCGGAACTTACCTGCATGCTGGGTGGGATCCGCAGCGATCCGATCGGCATCTTCCTTTGTCTGGGGTTCAGTACGCCGATCAGGCCCAATAGCGACACCGGCATCATATCCATGAATTTCGTGACAGCCGTAGCACCCATATTTCTGAAGTAACTGGTCACCCTTGAAGACTTTCGGTGCCGTTGCACCAAACTTCGGATTGACCCCCAGCTCAGTCACATCGTGATGGCACTTGATACAGGAAGACTCGACGAAGCGAGCCGGCTGCATCGGGTACTCCCAAAAGTGGTTGGGATGGAAACCGTACTCATGATGCCATTCATCGGAAATGTGAGGATCGTTTGGAGTGTGCTCGGAGTTGCCAAAGCTGGTCCCGGAGCCCTGCCCGTCGTGACAGATTGTGCATCCAAATGTTGCCACTGGATGTGGGCTTGAGGCTGAACAATAAAGTGCCGTGTTGGGATGCGTAGAGTAGGGCTGCGGGAATGCTTCCTGCTTAACCCAGTCAGTCACGTCACCGCTCTCGGGATGCCCCGGAGGAAATGCCGGGAGCCCACCGGTCGCGGTTTTATCAATGTTCTGATGACAGGTTCGACATCTATCGAATCGCGCTATCTTGGCCATGCCGAGCGTAATTTTGAGACGTGGTACCCAGTCCTGAACGATTTTCAGGTGTGAGTTGAAGCCGTCAATGATGGGCAATTCCATCATCGATCGCTTCCAGGCGGAAATTTTTGACGAGGGCTTTATGTTTTCCAACGCTGCCCTGACTCGTTCCGCTTCCGCTGTCAGTTTCTTCAGGGAACCTTCCAGCTCGTCGTACTTAGCCGAAACGGTTTTTGACTGTGCAACGAGCAGTTCAAGTTCCTTCTTTGCGGAATCCAACTCTCGCTGACCTTCTGCACAGCGGGCCTGACGTTCGTTGAACGCCTCCAGCCGCGCCTTCAGAAGTTCCTCTGGCAACGCATCTCTGACCGCAAGGTCGAAGTTCGCCCTTGCCTCATCACGATCAGAATTTCGAAACTTCAGGCTTCCTTCGAGTGACTCAACCTGACGCTCCCGCTCCTTCAGATCGGCAAACAGTTTCGCCTGTTCAGATCGTTGCGTCTCTAAGTCAGACGCAGCGTCCGCCAGCTGTTTCTCCAAGTCGGTGCGCTTGGCCAGAAACTCTGTATTTTGCACGCGATTCAGCTCTTTTTCTCGAACCGCCGCTTCGATCTGGAAAACATTCCGCTGAATGGCACGCCACTCATCGGCCTGGTCCTGTTTCAGCATGGAATAAACCGACAGCAGCAGCACAACGCTGCTGACAGCGAACACTGCATGCAGTGTTTTTTGATTCCAACGAAAGTCATCTGTGGCTGGCATAGCTCTGGCTGGGCCTTCCGCCCTTTGTCAGCGGGGTTTTTAAAACAAACCAAAACTCATTGAATATAAACCGCAGGGCTCTTTAGATATTAAAGAACCATTCTGGAATTCCCACGATGTACTTCAGCGAGAACGCCCACCTCAGTAACATCTTGATAGGGAGAATTGCCATCCAGAGGATCAAATTCGAGAACACAAGGAATCTCAACACTCCCATTCGCACAAAATAGGTTCGTAGCACAGAGATCCCCAAAATGGGAGGCAGTACCATAAAGTAGCCTAAGATCAGCAGAATTCCCGGTGCCTCACGCAAGAGAATCGTATTGAGTCCACTTCCCTTGGGCAGTCCTTTCCCAAGGCCGTTCCAGAAAAACTCACTCAGGTTGATGTTGTTGGCAGCTTCCACCTTGTGCACGTCCCAGTACTCATAGATCCCAAAGAAGTTCCAGTTCGGCCCTCTCAGAAATGTTCCCAGGACGATCAGCGCGACCCACAGTGGCAGAAACCCGAACAGAAATGTCGTGATGGCAAACGATCGCTGCTTGAAGGTGTAGTAACCATTCCCAAGCTTATTGAAATCGATGTACGGAACTGCCATCAAACCACCCAGAATAATGCTGGGAAGAACTACCCCGGCAAGCCAGGGGTCAAAGTAAACCAGCATCTCCTGCAAACCCAGAAAATACCAGGGGGCTTTTGATGGATTAGGTGTCTTAACCGAAGATCCGGGTTCTTCCAAAGGTGCCTTCAGAGCAATGCCCCAGAATATCAGGACAGCGGTCAGCACGACCATGCAGATCAACTCTGTGTAAACAAGGTCCGGCCAAACCAGAACCTTCTCATTGTCTTCCTGCTCGAACAGTGGTCGACCTTCTGCAATACGACGATCATTGTCTACCGCACGACGGAAGGAAATCCATGTGCAGAACGCCAGAATGAACAACATCGCCACAATAGGAACGTTGTCGGGCTTTCCGACAATCTGACGAAAGTCGAAGTCAGTCAGGCTAAGTCCCATGAACAACAACGAAGCGTTTAACAGGACAAATGACACCTTTGGCTTTGTCCACCACTCTCGCAGTGCGATGAGTGCCCACAGTCCGACGATCGTCAGGAAGAAGTAAAGAACTGGATTGGAGAAGTACCTGTCGAATGGCGCCTTGAATGCCTCGGGCAGCGAGATCAGAAAGCCCTCAGGTGGGTACGTGAAGTGATAAGCCGACATCATCATCAGAATTGATGAATACGTGGCCCAGCCAGTGGCCCTCGGTAGACCGTTCGCGTATTCGCCGTCTTCCCGGTAACTTCTGATGGTCCAGACGAAATTCATCAGGAACAAAAGCAAGTAGTACCAGCCAAGACCGATCAAAACGCTGGATGTCAGATCGGGATGAGCATTCAACATGGACAACCACCCGGCTTACAGATTGCTGAGACCAGTTTAAACACAGGAGAAGTCGGGAACAGTATTCCCGCACCACAGATCGCCCTCGCAGGCGATTACAACGGTTGACTAATACCGCCGTCTTTGCGTATTCGCCAAAAGTGAATCGCTGTCAGACCACTGACGACAATGGGAATCGCCACACAGTGAAGGATGTAAAAGCGATTTAGCGTCGCTTCGCCTACGAACCGACCACCCAGTAGCAGGAACTTTGCATCAGACGCGTTGGTAATCAGTTCGTAGCCGCTCGTGTTGAATACCTGAAAGCCGGGGCCTTCCACGCCAAGAAAAGGTGTGGCCTTTGCCATGTTTGATCCCACCGTGATTGCCCAGATTGCCAATTGGTCCCAAGGCAACAGGTATCCGGTGAACGACAAGAGCAAAGTCAGTACGAGCAGCAACACGCCGATGACCCAATTGAATTCCCTTGGTGGCTTGTAGCTTCCCGTCAGAAAGACTCGGTACATGTGCAGCCAGACAGTGATCACCATCGCATGTGCACCCCAACGATGTATTTCTCGCATGATGCCGAGCGTCTGCACATCGCGAAGCGCCTGAATGTCGTAGAATGCCCATTCCAACGTAGGCCGATAGTAGAACATCAGCAGAACGCCGGTAATGGCCTCTACAAGAAACAGAAAGAAGGTAATCCCGCCCATACACCAGGTGTATGAAAGAGCAATTCCCTGCTGCTTGATCGAAACCGGGTGCAGATGCAGAAAGAAGTTGGTGAGCATCACCACCACACGGTTTCGACGGTCTGTCGGAGCCGGATGTCGGAAAACGCTCTTCCAAATCTGCGAGTTACGAATGTATTCGCCTACAGACACGTGAAGCCCTCGGTTTGCCTGTTTTTCTCTTTACGCCCCGTCAAGTCGGCAACACACTCCGACTGACACGTAGTGGCTAATCTTTAACCAACACCGACGAACGATGAAGAATTAGTCCACTGACCCAGTTCTCGCTGGAACTTGACACTCTTGTCCACTTCCAGCATCCCATCTTCGGAGAGCCGCAAACCCACCCGCTCTAGCGGACGTGGTGCGGGACCTTCGAAGTTGATCCCCGACTTGTAAAAGCCTGAACCGTGACATGGGCACTTAAATTTCTGTTCGCCTTCCAGCCAATTCGGTGTGCAACCAAGATGTGTGCATACGGTGCTGAGTGCATAAATTGCCCGAACACCATCAACTTCTGAGTTGACGACCCAGATGTTAAACTGAGCCTGCCACTTTGTCGAAACTGTGCCCGGTGCGTAATCCGTAGTTGGCCCGATCTTGAATTTTGTCGGTGGCTCCACAAGCACATTGGGCATCATAAATCGGGCTAAACCCAATCCCGCCGCACCAAGTGCCCCGAGAAATGATGCCCACGCAACAACGACTGGCGCGAAGACGACTGCCAGCAGATCAGACAGAACCGAGCGTCGTGGAACATCAGCAACCGCTTTGCCGACTGCGGTTTTTCCGGGCAGCGGCTTTGATGGAAGCACAACCTTCGGTGTCACCGCTTCACCGGTACCTGCCGTTCTTGCAGCCCGGATCATTTCTGCGGGAGACAATCCGGCAACTGCCGCGAGTGGCTTGGTCGCCTTGTCCGCAACTACTGGAGCGACTGCGGCCGGAGCGGCTGTTGCCGCCGCTGCAGCAACGCCTCCCTTGGCCCGGATCGCAGCCATAATGTCGGCAGGCTTTCCGGGAGTGGCCGCAGGTGCCGCAACGGCACCCTGCTTTTTCACCGCAGCCATAATACCAGCCGTTCCTGCTGGTGGCGTCGCTACCGGCGGTGCCGCCGCAGGTGCGGCACTTGCCTTTGCCCGAGCAGCCGCAAGGATGTCAGCAGTCGACTTTGGAGCGGATGTTGCAGCTGGAGCCTCGGCTGCGGCGGGCTTTGCGCCAAGAGCAGGTGCAGAGCCTGGCACAGATGCCACCGGAGCAGCCTCCGTTGAGGCGGCACTTTTTGCGGCCCGGATCTTGGAAAGAATATCGTTGGTAGAGGGCGTAGGATCAGTCATTCAACCCCGCCATAACGTCAAAGAAAGGGAAATTGGAACATTGAAAACTGTTCCGGAGTCTTGCACACATTCCCGGTTCGTGTCGAGCAGATTACGAACGAACCGGCAACTGAGTGATTCTGTGTGTGCTGTTTCGGACTGACAAGCCGGTCAAAACAAGCCCCATTTCTTTTCTCAGAGGCAGGAAGCTTAGTACTGTAGTTCCCCGGAGTCGGGAAGGCAAAATTTTCGGAATATGGCAGTTTCGGTCGATTCGAGCCTGTTGCTCCCCTTTTTGCCGACCTGCACAGGAAGCCGGATTTTCGGCGTAATCCGAACCATCGGCGACTTAGGAGTGCAATCTTGTCGGCACGCCTGCGGCGGAATCGTTGTCCTGGAGGCTCGACCGCCCTGCATTTGATGGCCCAGCGAATGCCTGTGGTTTGGATCGGTTCGCCCCCGGCTTTTCTGTTCGACGAGATCCCCAAACCTGCGAATACATAGGGCCGGGAGGCTTCAACCGGTCGCAAAATGGCGATAACGCCTACGGCCGAAAATCTACCCTCTGTCCGCCACGAGTTTCTTCGCAATCACTCCATGCATGCGGCAAAAAGCGAATCAAATCCGAGGCAATCATTCCGCGTTCAGTCAGCGCGTCCGCCGCAAGGTCCCCGGCCAGGCCATGCACATGTACGGCAATGCAGGCTGCGTCAAACGCCGCAATTCCCTGCCCCAGTAGCGACGTGATGATTCCCGATAACACGTCCCCACTGCCGCCGGTCGCCATTCCGGAGTTGCCTGTGGTATTTCTGTACATCCGCTGACCGTCCGTTACCACGGTCCCAGGGCCCTTCAGGACGACAATGATTCCGTGCCTGTTCGCGTAAGAAATTGCCTGCCTTTCCCGCTCATTTCTTGTTTCGGGAATGGGTGTCCCGGTGAGCCTCGAGAACTCGCCGGGATGCGGAGTGACAATGCAGGTCCCCGCACGCGGTCGCTCCAGCAGTTTCTGCATCGCAGCCACATTCAGGGCGTCGGCATCCAGCACCAATGGACACGTCGCAACCTCCAGAAGATCGCTCACAATGCCCACAGTGCTCGCAGACACCCCAAGGCCAGGACCACAGCAGACCGCGTGGCGGCCGTCCAGAATTTCCGCAAGTATCTTCGGGGAGATCCTTTGAAGCTGTTGATTTTCATCGACAAGACCGCGTGTCATGATGCAGGGTTCATGCCCGGCAACGATTGCCTGGATCGAGTGGGGAACTACCGCTGTCACAAGACCGGAACCGCTCCGAAGGGCAGCCATGGCAGCAAGGCAGACTGCCCCACTCATGCCTCCCGAGCCGCCAATAATCGCAATTCTGCCAAATGTGCCTTTATGCCCGTCAACTGGTCTCGTCGGAAGTGCTGGCAGTGTGCATGTCTGCACGACAGGAACATTCACCATCAGAATTCCCCCTTCGCTGAACACTGTTTGACCAGAAGCTGCCAGGTTGCAGCCGGCGGTGCCTGGCAACATTTCTGATCGCTCTTCCGCCAGCGACAAAATGTTTCCTGCCGTTCCGACAAATCTCGCTCTATTCGGTCTTCCCGCAAGTACCGATTTGCCAGCCAATTTGCCCGTTCTTCTTTCAATTCTCCGGAAAGATTCGTCGCCGCAGAGTTGCTCCACCCGTGAGATTTACAACTCGGCGAAATCCACTCTGACGCAGAATTCGCTGAGCCACATGTCCTCGAATGCCAACTCCGCAACTGACGACCGTCGGCTGCTCCGGGTTCAGCTCCCCAAGGCGATCGCGGAGTTCATCCACGGGGATTGCAATGACACTGGCGCAACCAGTCAATGGCGTCGCCGAGATCTCCTTTGACGTTCGTACATCCACCACCTGCCAGCCGGAAAGGTCGGCATCAGCATCCAGCATCTCACCAAAGCCGTCCATCTCATTGATCGCCGTAAATGCCGCCTGATGAATAGGGTCTTTAGCCGAACCAAATGGCGGTGCGTAAGCCAGATCCAGGCCAGCCAGGTCCCGAACCGTCGCGCCGAATGCCATCGCTGTGGCGATGACATCGATTCGTTTATCACTCCCGTCCTGCCCGACAGCCTGCGCTCCCAACACGCGACCGCTCGTCGGACAATACACCAGCTTCAGAGTCAATGGCTGTGCGTTTGGATAATATCCGGCATGCTGTCCCGCAATCACGGTCACACTGCGACACACAATCCCTGCGAATCTGGCGGATTTCACAGTCATACCGGTCATAGCGGCCGTCTGCTCAAACACACGAACGATCGCCGTTCCCAGGACCGGAGCCATGGCAGAACTGTGGCCGAGGGCTGCGTGCTCACCAGCAAGTCGCCCCGCACGATTCGCAGGGCCGGCCAGCGCAATGCGCATCGACTGTCCGGTCGGCCGGAACACATACTCAACTGCGTCTCCGACGGCATAAATTTCCGGATCGGATGTCTGCTGGAATGCATTCGTCGCGATGCCGCCAGTTTTGCCCATCGTCAGACCGGCGTCCTGCGCCAGCTTCGTGTTCGGGCGGACTCCCATACCCAGAATCACCAGACTTCCCTCAAGTTGCTGGCCATTGTCCAGTTCGACGCCAGTCGTGTTTCCATTCTGAGTGAGAATCCGCTTCAGCCCACTGCCACAATACACATCGACCTTCGCTTGTTTCAGTTGCTGCGTCAGTGTCGTCACCATCTCGGGGTCCATTTGCGGCAAAACCTGCGTCTGCAGTTCCACCAGCGAGACCCGAAACTCGCGTTTGACAAGCTGCTCAACCATTTCAAGGCCGATATATCCCGCGCCGATCACAATCGCACGACGGCTGGGCCCCGCGGTTGCCCCAACGGCCAGACAGATACGATCCATATCCGCAATGCTGCGCAGAGAATAAACGCCCGACGCATCCACGCCTTCAACCCGAGGCACAATCGGTGCTGCTCCGGGCGAAAGAATCAACCGGTCATAAGGAATGTCATACTCTTTTTCCCCGGCGTGAGATCGCACTCGCACAATTTTGGCGGCCCGATCAATACGGATCGCTTCCGTGCGTTCCCGCACATCCAGCCGAAATCTTTTCCGGAGCATCTGTGCTGTCGCCACCAGGAGTCGGGACCGTTCAGTAATTTCCCCCCCAATGTGGTATGGCATTCCGCAGTTGGCAAAAGAAACGTATTCGTCCTTTTCAAGGAGAATGATTTCTGCATGCTCGTTGCAGCGACGCGCTCTGGTTGCAGCCGACGCACCCCCCGCAACGCCGCCAACAATCACAATCCGAAGTCGCGTTTCTGACATCTTTTCGTCCTTACGATTCTTTGGCCCCAGCACGAACTTTGCCTCGCGGCCACCGCCCGGACCGTGGAAATCCCGGTTGACGGGCACCGCACTCCACGTTCTTCCGCAGTTCTCATACCGAATCTTTACTGCCGCAGGAATCGTGCATAAAGTCCCGCGTAAACACGGCCCAGCCGAAGCAGCTGCGAATGCGTCCCGCTCTCAACGATCTTTCCATGATCCAGTACCAGCACCAGATCCGCAGTTCGAATCGTGCTCAGTCGATGCGCGACGACAAATGCCGTTCTTCCCGAGAGCAGTACCTCCAGCGCCGTCTGAAGTCTGTCTTCCGTGGCACTGTCAATGCTGCTTGTTGCTTCGTCCAGCACAAGAATCGCAGGATCAGCCAGCATCGCACGGGCAAAACAGATTACCTGCCTCTGCCCCGCACTGATGGAAGCTCCTCCTTCGCCAACCCGAGTCTGCAAGCCGTCCGGCAGCCTCGCCAGGATGTCCTCACAATCCAGTTTCTGAAGCACCGCGAGAATTTCCGCATCATCGGCTTCCGGCTTTGAAAAACGAATATTGTCCGCAACCGTGCCGCTGAAAAGAAAGTTCTGCTGCTGGACAATCCCCATCCGGCGATGCAGGGAATGTTCCTCAATCTCCCGAATATCGTGACCATCAATCAAGACACGTCCCGAACTGGCGAGGTAGAACTTTGCCACAAGATTGATTATCGAAGATTTACCGCTGCCTGTGTGTCCGGCCAGTGCAATCATCTGGCCCGGACGCACTTCAAAAGAAACATTTCGCAGCACCGGCTTGTCCGGATCATAGCCGAACGTGACGTTGCGAAATTCCACATGTCCCCGAACATGCTTCAGACGCACAGGATCCGGGACATCCTGCCATTCCGGAACGGTATCCAGCAGCCGATACAGCCTCTCTGCCCCGGCCATCGCTGTCATTGCCTGGTTGTACTGGTTACCCAGAACGGAAATGGGTGCAAAAAAAAGATTGGCCATGAAAAAGAAGCCGACTACGTCCCCGATATCTGTTGTAAATCCGGGGGTCAGCACCCGATACCCACCGACCAGCAACAGTACCGACATAAAGATCTGACTGTTCATTTCCAGCAGTGGAAGAAACATTCCCTGAATGTTCAGTACCTTCGTGTTGAACACAGAATGATCGGTCGCCAGATCTGCAAAGATCCTTGAGTTTTCGTGCTGACGCACAAACCCCTGAGTCACCCGAATGCCCACGACAGATTCCACCAGCGTCGCGGTCACACGACTGAATGACTCCCGCATATTCCTCAGCGAAGTGCTCATCTGCCGATGAAAGTGCCGATTGATACCCCAGATTACCGGCACAAGCCCCAGCACAATCAGGAACAGCGACCAGTCGTACCAGATCATCGCCGCAGCCGCGATTCCCATCTGGATAAACTGCACCAGGGTCACATAAAACACTTCCTGGACGCCAATTCGAATGTCTTCCATATCGGATGTCATGCGACTGATGACACGCCCGATTCGATTTGTATGAAACCATCGCATCGGCATCTGCTGCATATGGCGAAATAACCGAGACCGCAGGTCACCAACCACAGCTTCACCCAGTTCCAGTGCCAGCTTCTGCCGATAGTGCATGACAATCTGTGTCGAGACCGCCAGCGCTGCAAATCCCAATGCCCCCTGGATCACTCCGGTCAGATCGTGCCGAGCCACAGGCCCCCGAATCACGGCCGCGAGAACCCACGTCAGTGCCGGTAACTGTATGGCCCGCAGAATCACACAAATCAGCAGCCAGAAGCGTCTCCCGCTGTACGCCCGTGTTGACTCAAACAGTCGAGCGATCAGACGAAATTCGAGGGGCCGCTGACGCACTTCCTCGCGTTCAATGTGCCGGGTCAGCGTTCTCTTCAGTACTGCAGCGTCTGACATGATGTCCAGTTTACTCCCTCAGCCCGTGGATTACGGTCCTGACAACTTAACGTCAGCATCACGACATCGATCAGCCGGTATCAGAAAAACGCCTCTGTATCTCATGTACCAAACATCGAAGTCGCCATGCCTTTTGCTCCCCGGCGACTTATCCAGCGTCATTCAGAACTGTGCAGCAGCTCTGCTTGTTCGCTGACCGTAAAGTCCTGACACTGTTCCTCCGAATGCTGACCCTGAAGCCTCGCCAGGTGTCTGTAGTACTCACAGTCGTCCAGCAGCTCTTCATGGGTTCCCACGGCAGCAATCTGGCCGTCGTTCAGAACAACAATCCGATCTGTTTGCCTCAGTGTGCTCAGTCGGTTCGACACGATGACCGTGGTTCGCCCACGCATGGCCTGCTCCATGGCTGACCGTATCTCATATTCTGTTTCCGGATCCACGGCCGATGTCGCATCATCTAGCAGTAAAACGGATGGATCAGTGATCAGCGCTCTTGCCAGTGCCAGTCTTTGACGCTGCCCCCCGGAAAGATTACTGCCATGCTCGCCAACCATCGATTCGTATCCATCGGGCATCTCCCGTATGAACACGTCGGCCGATGCAATTCGCGCCGCTCGTTCTACCTGTTCCATCGTGGCATCGGAAACACCGAATGCGATGTTTGCGGCGACCGTATTACTGAACAGGAAACTGTCCTGAAAAACGATCCCCGAGGCTCGGCGAACATCATCCAGTTTCAGTGTCCGAATATCATGTCCGTCAAAAAGTATTTCGCCCGCACTAATGTCATAGAATCTTTTCAGCAGGCTGATCAGCGTGGTCTTTCCCGATCCCGTCGGCCCAGTGATTCCAAGACACTCTCCAGCAGAAATCTTCAGCGTCACGTCATTCAGAACCAGCCTTGCCGGGGAATAGCCAAAGCTGACTCGATCCAGCTCGATGCCGGAAAAAACTCCGGAAAGCCCCCGAGCGTTATCCGAACTGATAATCTCTACCGGCTCATCCAGTACTTCAAAAACCCGCTCTGCACTTGAAAGACTCGTCTGAATACTGTTGACAATATTCGTAATATGAGCGACCTGCGTCGCGAACTCCTGCAACAGATTGGCGAATACAAACAGACCTGCGCCAAGTGATAACTCCCCACGCACCACCAGCTTGCCACCGTAGCCAATCAGAATCAGCATGTTCATCTGCGTCAGCAATCCCATGGCCGGCTGAAACGCAGACAGCCTGAAGAAGATCGAATTCTTCAGATTTCGAATGTTCGAATTGGCAGCCTCAAACTGAATCGCCTGCTCATTCTCACGGGCGAAACCCTTCACCACCTGAATCCCCTGCAGGTTTTCAACCAGTGTGCGGATCATCACGTCCCCAAGTTCACTGGCACGACGATACGCAGGCTGCACAACGCGTGAGAACAGAATTGCACTGCCCCAGAGCAAAGGTGTGGATGCAAGACAGGCAATGGTCAATCCGGGATGTACCTGAACCATGTAAAGAACATAGACAACCAGCGTCAGCCCCGTCGTGAGGACACGTATAATGACTCCATCCACAAAATTGCGGACATTATTCGCGTCGCCCGCAGCCCGATTGATGATCGAACTACTCTCTCCGGCATCATAAAACCGAAAACTCAGCGACTGCAGCTTCTCGTAAATCTGAGTCCGCAGCCGTATCAGAATTCGCTGCGAGAGTGCGGCGGAAGCTACGGAGCCCAGATACTTTAATCCAGCAGAAAGAATTGCCGCCAGAAAAACACCCGCCGACAGGCCTGTTATCACCGATAGCGACGACCAGCCTGCAGGTGGAGAAAGCCCGAGCGGCCAGCCCGGTGCCTCGGTTGGCTTCAGCACGGACCATTGAAGGTAGTCAATTCCCAGCCCGGTCAGCCCAAGAGTCGCCAGATTTAAAACGACCAGCAGCGTCTGCATACCTACCACTGCCGCACACGGTCGACGGTATTCAATCGCCAGCAACAGTAATCGTCGAAGTAGTGCTGCCCGGGATGCTGTGGACTTCCCGCCGCTGTTCGCCGATGCATCCATTCCTTTGGACACCGTTCATTTCCTTCATTCGAGCATTCAGGAATACACTCCACCAACAGCGCGAAACTCAGCCCCGTCGGTCAACATCCCTGCACACTCTTTCCGCTGCGTACACACAACTCGCCCTGCCCTGACGTGCGATTCCTGGCGTCTGCAAAACGCAGGAACACTCCACGGCCCGACCGCTTGCGCGGGGTGTTCTATCCGGAACAACTACGCGTCACCAGACGAAGTTTTTGCTCTGGCAGAAACGGCCGGTCAACACCTCCGGATTCCACTTTCATGCAGCATGCAATTCTGCAATTCCTGCAGAAAAAGACGCTCACACGCAGCTGCTTACAGCACGCTATCGCGAATTGACAGCCGGCCGACATTCAGCGGAAAAGTGTACGATTCACCTCAGGCAGCACGCGTTTCCCGACACAGGTCGGCTACACGCTGTGACTCTGTAATCCGAGTCATCAGCAGTTCCGCGACTCGCCTGCTGGCACCGGGCTGAGCGGCCTTCGCGGCGAGATCTCGCATGGCCTGTGCGCGAGCCGCCAGAATCGACGGATCA
>CAIQIE010000219.1 GCA_903871805.1 uncultured Planctomycetaceae bacterium
CCGCCGATTCCTGTTTTCTGCCACCGCCATTCGGGGTGGAATCGCATTGGATGACATTTCCGGTGGCGGCGCTTTCGCTTGCCACCGGCTATTCTCTGCAAGCCCTCCGGGCTTCAACGCAGGGAACATTGTCAGGCCTTTTCAAACGCGGCGCCCCGCATCCCGCACCCCGAATGGGCGTGCCAGAAAATAGCCGGTGGTAAGCTTGCGCCACCACCGGAACTGCGACACACAACGCCCACCGCACCCCGAATGGGGTGCCAGACTTCGCTCCACCCGCCGATTCCCGTTATCTGCCACCACCTCACGGGGTGGAATCCCATTGGATGACATTTCCGGTGGCGGCGCTTTCGCTTGCCGCCGGCTATTTTCTGCAAGCCCTCCGGGCTTCAATGCAGGGCACATTGTCACGCCTTTTCAAACGCGGCGCCCGCATCCCGCACCCCGAATGGGGGTGCCGGAGAGTAGCCGGAAGGATTTCGGGGGACACAGCACCTCGAAAACCCTGGGCCGGTTGGGGGAGTTGTGCTGATTCCAGGGATTTCCATGGCCGCGTTGCAATGACGAAATGCAGTGTCCCCGGCCGCAGGCGCTTCCTCGCGGGTGCGCGCATCCAACTGGCTAAAAATGCGGGCGACGAACGTGCTGTTACCAGTTGCTGCTGGGACGAATTGAGCAGCTGGAGGCGGAAGTTGCGGACCTGAAAAAGCGGCTCGAAAAGTATGAGAAGACCTCGCACTCGGATCCGCCGACCGGTTCCGCTGGCACCGCGACGGGAAACTCTCCGCCTCCTGCACAAAAGACGAACCGCAAACGTGGTGGATATCGCCTGTTACGCTGCAACCGAGGCGTCAGACCAGGAAAGAGACGGAACGGCAAGCTTAGAACAAGGGTTTACTGTCGCTGGGGGTTGGCGAATATCTGCAGTTGCTGAACTGCTCAGCTCGGCAGGTTCGGACTGAGACACCCGAGCCGATGCCAGCGCATCTGGAACCGATCTTTGAGCGTCTGAAGATTCCGGTTGCGTTGTGGGTAGCTTTCGTCCGGAAGTTCCGGAAATGATTCCTCTCCGGTGTGGACCGTGCTGAATAGATGTCGAAGCACGCCGGCAATCAGGGCCACTAACCAGGCGATCACCACCAAGTCCTCGCGGCGCGTGTTTGCATAAGAGCGGAACGGCGCAAGCCAACCGGTGTCGGGCTTCGATGGCGAGGAGTTGTCTCTAACGGCCCTTCAGACTGAAGCACCCAAATACCAGCGGGGAACAGATGGGTGCACCCGTTTTCCATCGCACTTGTGACGGCCCAGTTTTCAGTTTTGCCGTGCGGCCTTGGCTCGCCGCTCTGTAAATTCTGGATGACGGTGACTGCCGGCCTGACTTCGTGCGGATCGGATTACTCCGCTTCAACAAATTCCAGATTGAACAGTGCGGGGTTGAGAAATGGACGGAGTTTTTCCAGCGCCTTAATCTGCAACTGGCGAACGCGTTCTTTGGAGACGCCGAGATCGACGGCGATTTCCCGTAGCGTTCGGCCTTCAGCACCGTCACCATTGAGACCGAATCGGTGCATCAGGATCTGGTATTCTCGATCGTCGAGAACTTCGGCTGCGACGTTCAGCAGTTGAGCGACGACAGTTTGTGGATCTTCGCAGATGGGTGCGTCTGCAGATGTTTCGGCCACCTCGGCAAGAATCTCTGCCGACGTGCAGGGAAAACGCTGTTTGCGGCGCTGACGGACCTTCCATGCGCGGAAGAAGTGCCGCTGGATGGAGTGGGTTGCGTAGGTGCTGAAGCGAAACTTCCGGGAGTAATCGAAGCGATCGATGGCTCCGAGAAGAATCATGCTGCCATCGCTGCTGAACTCATCCACATCATGATGAGACGCGGAGAACTTTCGAGAGATCGAGGAGACCAACCGCAGATTTGAACGGACCAATTGAGCCCGGATTCTCTCTGAGATTTCCAGCATCTGACGGATTTCTGCGATCGCCCTGGCTGACGGTGCCTTTGGGGAGAGTCTGCATCGGAGGCAATTTGCCCGGTATCTGAGCAGGTTCATGGCAAGAAACAGAGTCTGCTCCTGTTCGAAAGTCAGCAGCGGGTCTGCGGTGCTCCAGTTGGGCACGCCACCGGATTCTGCAAACTCGGACACGAGATCTGCGGAGTCGGAGGACGCTAGTCGGAGGTCGTCGAGGAGTTCTTCTGCTTCGCGAATGGGAGCGGTGGATCCGTCGAGTTTATCGAAATCGGAGGTGTAAACGAATCGAATTTCTGTGGAGAGAAGTTCTTCTGTCTCGCGTTGCAGGGCAGATTGGTCTGCTCGAGATAACGCGGGCCGGGTTGGAGTCTTTACTCGAACGCTTCTGGCAGCGACACGTCGCTCGACGACACTAGTGACCATCTTCATCCCCTATCAGAATCGTTCACAACGTTCATAAAAAACGTTCACAACGTCCATATGATTGCTAAACGTTCACTTCGTGTCAACCGCACACGCAACTTTAATTTAACCATTTCAATTGCTTTTTCTGAAAACAACACCTAGAAACGAGACTCGACGCCAAATGCCAATTCGTTCACGCAGAAAATAAACGTTCACCCAATATCGAAAAAACATTCAATCGTGCGTTTCTGAAAACAGGCACATGGGACGAAGGGCAGGGGATTCGGAGAGGCGTCTGCGTCGCCGGGTGTTTACGAGTGGGGATTTTCTGCTGACTGGAAGAAATGCGGTGCGCATTTCTGAATTCCTGACAATCGCCGAGTGAGGAATTCCGACACGGGCAGGGTGCATCAGGTTTGGGTGAACTCGA
>CAIQIE010000220.1 GCA_903871805.1 uncultured Planctomycetaceae bacterium
GGTGGCCAAATCCGTGGGCCAGCGCCACAAGCAACCGATTGTGTGGCACTTTGGGGAAGACCAGTGAGCGACCCATGCGGAAGTCCAGCCCATTACCAACCATGACGAAGGGAATGTTGTCGAGGGTATGAGAATTTCCCTGCCCCAGTTCGTTGCCCCAGACAATCAGTGTGTTGTCCAGCAGCGAACCTTCACCCCCCGGCTCCGGGGTTTCCGCGAGACGACGGACGAGATAGGCCAGCTGTTCACAGTACCACGTATTGATCTTCGTCAGTTTTTCGTGAGCTTCCTTGTTTTCGTTGGGCTCATGAGACAGTTCATGATGGCCTTCCTCAATTCCCAGCCAGTGCATTTTAGGCTGCCCGACCGAGTTTGTGATCTGGAACGTTGCGACTCGGGCAAAATCGTTGACAAAGCTGTTGACCAGCAGGTCCAGCTGCATTTGCGTGATCCGCGGAATGTTGTCATTTTCTTCGCGAATACCAGGTTCCAGAACCGGCACAGCGTGCCCAGCCTCAGCATCGGCGGCGGATTTCAGTTGCCGTTCCATGTTGCGAACAAACGTGGTGTGCTCGTCCAGCAATTGTCGATCTTCGCGCGAAACCACCTTGCTGATTTTCTGCAGATCCTGCTGAACGGAATCCAGTACGCTGCTGAGCACTTCACGGTCACGTACCTGGCCGTACAACTTACGAAACATCTGATACGGGTCGTCGATCGGAGCGATCGGTTTATTCGCCCCTGCGTAACTCATCCGCGTCCATGTATCGGCCCGATCAGGCACCATCACGCCGAATTCCAGTGAGCCAAATCGGGTGCGTGTGGCTTCATTGGCCTGCAGGAACCTGGCAATCTCCTGATCAATGGAAATCCCGCTGGCCCAGCCCGCCGGGGTGTCTGACCCGCCCTGGATATTGCCCGGAAAGAGTTCAATGCCGGTGAGCAGACAGCCCATACCGCGCATGTGATTGTCGCCGTCGCCGCGGACTTTGTCGCAGACACCCTTCAGGACCATCGTGCGATTCTGAAAGTCCTTCAGTGGTTCCAGAATTCGTTTCAGAGTGAACGCTTCGCCTTCCTGGTCCGGCCAGAATTCCCATGGCACCGTTCCATTCGGGCTGAACATCACCACCAGTCGCTGCTTGCGAGCCGTTAGCGCCGGCGCGGTGGCAAAGGCGCTGAGGTTGGAAATAAAGGGCAGCGACGCGGCGCTGAGCCCCAGCCTGCGGAGAAAGTGACGGCGAGTATTCATAGTGGACTCCGAAACCAGCAGTGGCAGGTTGAATTGGCAGGGTAGGGGGTGTGTTACGATCGCGAGTCAGAAAAAGGGGTCAGGAACCATTGTGATGGGCGGAAAAGGGGTCAGGAACCAAAAGTGCGGAGCACCCTTCGGGCCATTTGGCTATTGGTTCCTGACCCCTTTTCCGCCCCACCCTTTTTCCGCCCAACAGATTATGGGGAAGAACCGGGGTCATTCGCAACAACAGGCTGCGAATTCGTGTTCCATCCCCGCAGAGCGGAACGGACGGCAATGTTCACCTGGAGTGTTTTCATCCGAAATTCGCTGTTTTTGAACGAATCTGACAGTTCCTGAATGGATGTGGGCCCAAACGCCAGCACCGGCTGCTGAACCATGTGATGAAACAATTGCCGAGTGAAGGACCGATGGGTTTCTTCGCTGCGGGACAGAAACTGAGCCAATTCCCGGGCTCCCTCGAATCGCACAAGGCCCCCATTCCGCTGCAGGTAAAGTCCGCTGGCGTCAATCGGCTTTTCCTTTTCCGTCTCCCGATACCTGCCCACAGCATCAAATTTTTCGAGTGCAAATCCGAGCGGATTGATCAGTGCGTGGCAGTTGGCGCACATTTCCGGGCTGGTCTGGACCGTCACACGTTCGCGGGTCGTCAGTTCCGGTGCCAGATCCGGAGCCGTCGGTGAGACCGCAATCGGCGGCGGTTTCACTCCGCGTCCCAGCAAACCTCGCGACAGAAACACTCCCCGGTGAATCGGTGAACTGGCCTGCGTGTAGGCGAGGCCGCTGAGCAGAAAGGGGTGTGAGATGATGCCGGATCGCCGCTCAGGCTCAAATTTTACCAGCTGAAAGTCGGAGTCCGCTGGTAGCCCCGCCTTGTAAAACTCGGAAAGCCGACCGTTCATGAACATGGTGTCGGCCAGCAGCAATTGTCGAAAATCGCCAGACTCCGAATCGACTACCTGCTCCAGAAACAGCTCAAGCGAAACACGCAGGTCCGCCGCCAACTGATCGGTGTAGTCCGGAAATACGGCACTGTCCTTGTCAATCTCCTGAATGCGTTCCAGGTTCATCCACGTTCGCAGGAATTCCAGCAGCCGACTGCGCGCACGACTGTCATTCACCAGTCTCCAGGCCTGTTGTCGCAACTGGTCTTCTGTTTCCAGTTGCCCTTTGGCCGCCGCCTCCAGCAGCGGAGCGTCCGGGATGGAATTCAGCAGCGCGAAGGACAGTCGGGCGGCCCGATCAAACTGATCATCAGCGCCCGTCACTTCCCGATACAGAAATCGGGGTGATTTCAGGGTGGCAATCACCACCCGCCGCAATCCCTCGTCCTCACTCTTTGCAGCCGCAAACTGTGAATCTACAAATAACTGACGCGACTCTTCATCCAGGGGTCTGCGGAACGCACGCTCCGCAAACTGATTGGCAAAATCGCGGATTTTTTCAGAGCGGTTGTCGTTGTCCCGAATCTTCGCGAGGTCCCGGACAGCAGCCACTACGCGGTCTGCCGTCTCGACTGCCGCCAGTGTCGTCGCCTCATCCCACTCCGGCGAAACACTCACACCTCGCTCGTATCCAGCACTGCGATCATCCGGCGGAAACGGCGTTTCCACCATCAGCACCTCAGCCGAATTCTCAGGGACCAGATGACGCGCCGGA
>CAIQIE010000221.1 GCA_903871805.1 uncultured Planctomycetaceae bacterium
ATCGTTTCCAGAAGCGGCCTGTCAGAGTCGCCTCGGCTCTGGCGAAAAACTCGGCAGACTCGAAGGCGTCAGGGAGATTCAGCCACGCCCACAGAATCTGATCACTCCTGCGATCAAAGCGTTCGAATTCTCCGATTCGATGTGGGTATCGCCGTTGAACCTCTTGCAGTAACACTGTCATGCCATATTCCTGCGAGAGTGTGAATATCTCCTGCAGCACGATTTGCAGGCGGGCCCGTTCATCGTCCGGGATTGATTGCCAGGCATCGATCAGCGGCCCGGAGTTTCGGCGATGGATGTTGGCCAGCGGACTTGGCGGAGTCCCCTTGTGGCGGACAATGAACTCCCGCAGAAGATTCATGGAAAAAGATCGAAGGACACGGATCGGATCAAAAGTTTGAACCATGAGAATAGTCGTTCCCAATAGACGTACGGAGAACGGCCTCCATTCCAGTCAGACGCGCAAGCCAGCGCGCACGGGGAGCGTAAAAAGAAGAAAGAATGGGAGCGCAGCCGTGAAACAAAGGCAGCGCAGGCAGAACCGTTAGACCGCTGGCGGCGGCAACTCAACGGCAACAAAGCGGAGTTCGCGGTCCTGAGCGATGAAGGACCAACCGGACCATGTGCCCCAGGCAAGATGGAAGAAACACGCCTGTGTCAGGCTTCTCAATGTCCGGCTGTGGAGCATCGATCAAACATCCCAAAAATCACTGCAAACGTCGTGCAGCTATGCCAATTCTGACAGTTGATTGAAGCCCGAAATCTACCCTGGGAATGACCTGTGTCAATGGCCCTTTCGACCAAACATAGCCTTGGAGAGGAGTGATTTATCGTAAGTCGTTTGGCACCAACGAGGATCTCTTTTCAGTATTTTTCGGAGCCCAAAAATATGTTCAACATCGACTGATTTTGGCCGTACTTCGGACCTCACGTTGCTCGTCGACTTGCGACTACTGTGGGGCTAAGATGCCGCCGAAGTCGATTTGCTTGATTCGGCAAAGTGCCTGCCGCACGGCACTGACATCGGCCGCATTATTCCATGCCAAGTATTCCCCTACAAACTGTTGAGTAACGCTGATGTCAATCCCCGACTTTCAGTCCATCATGCTTCCATTTCTTCAGGTGTTATCCGATGGACAGGAACGCTCCATGAAGGAAATGGTCGATTTGCTGGCTCAGCGGTTTTCATTGACCGATGCAGAACTGGAGGAGTTGCTGCCAAGCGGTCAGCAGGCGATCTTCAGCAATCGCGTGGCCTGGACAAAAACCCACCTGAAGAACGCCGGGCTGGTTGATAATCCGTCTCGTGGCCGCGTTCGCTTGAGCAGCGATGGTTCGCGAGTCCTGGCTGATGCACCTGTGAGAGTTGATGTTCGATATCTGCGACAATTTGAAAGCTATCGTACGTTCACCGGTCAGAACAAAGTTGCTTTTGACCAATCAACGTCTGTGCCCGATGTTATTGACACTGAAGAGGCGACACCGCTGGAGCTTTTTGAGTCGTCTTTCGGACAAATGCGTGAAGCACTGGCTGACGAATTGCTGAGCCGTTTGCTGGATTGTCCGCCCCAGTTCTTTGAGAGAATTGTTGTGAAACTGCTGCAAGCCATGGGCTACGGCGGACAG
>CAIQIE010000222.1 GCA_903871805.1 uncultured Planctomycetaceae bacterium
ATCTGCCGGATCAATTGCTCAAGACCAACGCGTTCTGCGAATCTTTACGGATCATGTCATTTCCAGTCCGACTTGACCGCAAGACAGACGCCAGAGCCCCGAGAAGGACACAACGGGATCTGGTCTTACTTCCTTACCGCGTAAGGCAGGCGAGCGATTCAGCCCGACGGTCTGGCAGAAAATAGCCGGTGGCCAGCACCGCGCCGCCGCCGGAACCCACCCGACCCCGGCAACTCGCCCCGGCGGGGTGACAGAAAACTCCGCGCGCACCGTCGTCCCAAAGATTCCCGTGCCACGCCTCGCACGCCGAGACACCATCACCCCGCCGGCTGAGGCCAGTCGTCGTCCCCTGCCGTTGGCAGAAATCGTGTCATCGGAGGGAAAAGTAGAATGTCCCCCTTTTGCGTTTCAGCCCCAACCGGGGCGGCATGATGTAGCCATGGGCGCGAGCCCATGGGGCCAGTCCCTCCATACCACCCAAGCCCTGACAGGGCGACACGGGACAAACTCTGCACAGGTCCACAGCCTCCAACACCATCGCCCCTTTCTCCTCCCCCGCCCTCAGTTCACTTCTCATTCAGAGCCACATATCCCGTCGCGATTTGGCGGAAATACTTGTCCTGCGATGCGCAGGAATGCTGATTCTCAAGGCAGTGACGAGACAGCGCGTTCCGCACAATGCCCACCGGGTCCCGCGATTGAAATTCAAACAGGCGGCGGCAGGCAATCTGTTGATAAACGTCGTTCGCTGTCATCGGCTCAGTCCGCGTTTTTAACACGTCGAGGATGACCATGGCCAGCGTCTTCTTCGTCATGACGAAGCCTCTTGTGTCAGCCTGACAAGATCGTCAATGCGTTTGATGAATCCATGCACCGCCAGATAGCCAATTCCACGATGCAGATGCAGACGCAGTTGTTTCATCAGAGTCTCCGTGTCGACCGGCAGGCCCTCGTTTTTGCATCGCTGTTTCAGCAGGGCTAGATAAATTTCGTTGTGCTCACCGCCGAAGACCTGCCATGTCATTTCCACATTACTGTCGGCCGGAATGTCGATTGGCGTCGGTGGCGTCACCTCTTTAAGAGACAGACAGAACGCCCAGCGACACAGAATGTTCCATTGCGGAATTCCCGTTCGCGTTTTCAACCGAATCAACTGTTCTTTGGCCTGATTCGACAGACGGACCTGCTTGATACTCATTCGTCCACCCCATTAATCGCGTTTTGCCAGAAGTAGCCTTCCTCGACCTTTGTCATCCGGCCGGCCTCGTCGTAGTTCAGGTGGTAGGCGCGTGCCACACAGGGTTTCAGTTGTTCGAAGTACTTCACTTCAATCTCGGTGTCCGTGGACAGGATAATCACCTGATGACTGGCGTGCGGAAAATATCGCTCCACCAGCTGTTTGCGGTGCTCGGAATCCAATCGCCCCATCGGTGTATCGATGATGGCCGGCAAAGGCCGAGCCGAGGCCTGAGAGAGCCCCCACAACACACTGATCGCGAAAATCTGCTTCTCCCCTTCACTCAGATGATCCTTGGGCAGAATGGCTCCCAGGCTGTCGAGTAGGGTGATCGAAAAGTCGTCCGGGTTAATGACCACTTTCTCGACCAATTGCTGTTTGTGCAACAAAAAACGGAACGAGGTCGTGACCAAATCAGACAGCCGAGCGATCTTTTGCTCCGTGGCTCGCCTCAGAAACTCCTTCATCGTTTTCCGAGTTCTGCTGACCAGGGCTCCTATACGCGCATTCTGATCACTCTCGACTTTTTCATCGATGTGCTGATGATTCAGCTTGTTGA
>CAIQIE010000223.1 GCA_903871805.1 uncultured Planctomycetaceae bacterium
GAATTCTGTCACGTGCTGCTGTGCCTGAATGAGTTTGTGTATGTGGATTAGCTCGGCCATGGCAAGTCGTAGACATTTTTCGACCTGCTTTTCTTCGACCTGACATTTTCGGTAGTCGTCCCCCAGGCACGCGGGCTCCCCTGAAACACAACGTTTTGTTCCCAAGAAAATCCTACCCCTGAAGCGTCGGAGAATTCCATGTTTGGCTACTACACACCTGGCGAACTTTCGCTGCCAGCCCGCAGACGTTTTCTGCAGGATGCCGGGATGGGATTTGGCTCACTGGCCCTTGCCAGTCTGCTGCACTCAGAGACAGCGTCGGCATCGACAACACCTTCCAATGACCCTCTGGCACTTCGTCCACCGCATTTTCCCGGCAAAGTCAAATCGGTGATCTGGCTGTTTATGACCGGTGCCCCGTCACAGGTGGATACCTGGGATTACAAACCCGAATTGCAGGCGCGCCATGGCCAGGATCTGGCAGGATCAGATCCCAAGACCGGTTTTTTCACCACCAGCGGCAAGTGCCTGAAGTCCCCCTTCAAATGGGCCCAGCATGGAGATTCCGGATCGTGGGTTCCCGAGATCTTCCCGCACCTGTCTCGTCACGTGGACAAAATGTGTTTTCTGCATTCCATGTATCTGCGGCAGAACAATCATGCACCGGCATCTCTTGAACTGATGTGCGGGACCAATCGTCCCGGACTGCCGTCGTTTGGGGCATGGATGACGTACGGCCTTGGCTCGCAGAATCAGAATCTTCCGTCCTGTGTCGTGCTGCACGATACCAGGCCCCGCGGCGATGATCAGATTTGGTCCGCAGGCTTCCTTCCCAAAACGTACCAGGCCATGGCGCTGGATGCCCGCAGAAAAGAGTCCATCGAAAACCTCGGTCGTGACGCTCGGCATTCGGATTCTCAGCAGCGCGCACAACTGGACCTGCTGCGGGAATTGAATCAGGCCCACGCAGCGACTCGGACCACACAGGCCGACCTTGCCGCTCGCATCAATTCCTTTGAGCTGGCGTATCGCATGCAGATGGCCGCTCCTGAAGCACTCGATCTGGGATCAGAACCCGAATCGATTCATCAGCTGTACGGCATGAATCAGCCGGAATGTGCCACATTTTCCCGACAGTGCCTGCTGGCCCGCAGACTGGTGGAACGTGGCGTTCGTTTTGTGCAGATCTTTGCGGGCAAAGGCGTTGGTGGAGACGGCAGCGTCAACGACGTTCCGTGGGACTGTCATTCCGACGTCGAGACCAACCATCGTTCGTGTGGCATGCACACGGACCAGCCCGCGGCCGCCCTGCTGCAGGACCTGGAGGCGAGAGGCCTGCTGGAGTCGACTCTTGTGATCTGGGGCGGCGAATTTGGACGCACCTCCGATTCACAGGGTGACCGCGGACGCGACCACAATCCGAATGGATTCACAATCTGGATGGCCGGTGCAGGCGTCAAAGGCGGCTTGCATTATGGGGCAACAGACCCGTTCGGCTACAAGGCGGTAGAAAAGAAAGTGCACGTCAACGACCTGCACGCGACGCTGCTGCATTTGCTGGGGCTGGAGCATACGCAACTGACCTACCGCTTTAACGGACGCGATTTCCGACTGACGGATGTGGGCGGCGAAGTCCTGACGGAAATTCTGACCTGAGACTGGCAAGGGACCGGGAGTCGGGGGCAGGTGTCGGGGGGCAGATGACAGGTGGTTTCAGCACACAGCCACAGATCTAAAGCTGGAACGGATTTGGCGACGGTGCCTGATGATAAGGTGCCTGATGATGACGAGACGCAGGAATGGGTTGAACACACTATGCGGATGGCGTCAATTCCCATGAAAACACTCTGCCAGATGGTATGTTCCATTCTGTTGGTGGTGGCACTGCCGAATGCCTGTTGTTGTGGTGGCGAAGAAGAGCCCTGTCCGGCGGTGCAGCGTTCCACCAACGCACTTGCATGGTTCACAAAGGAAGTCTGGATCAAGGTGGCCCAGGCTGAGTGTCTCAAGTGTCATAAGCAGGGCGGCGAAGCCGATCAGACGCGACTGGTCCTGAGTGACCCTGCAACCAGTCCCTCCAGCGAGTTCCAGAATGTGCTGCAGCAAAATCGCGAGGCATTCACCACACTGGCACTGGAAAAGGCGGACGATCAGTCACTGCTTCTGGTCAAGGTGACCGGCGGACTGTCGCATGGTGGCCAGACCGTCTATCTATCCGGCTCGACCGGGTATCGTATTCTTGAAGAGTTTGTCAGACGGGCAAACTCACCGGACTTACCGGACGACGCGACTGCCACCGAACAACCTGCAGGCTCATTCTTTGACGGCGTCAGAATGCTCGACGATCGTCAGTTACTGCGGAAAGCGTCTTTGTCGCTGGCCGGCCGCTTACCCACCAACAGGGAACTGGAAAGGATTGCCGCCGGTGGACAGACAGTCATTCCGGAGATCCTTGATCAAATCATGCGGGAAGAAGCGTTTTACGAGCGGCTGCGGGAAGCATTCAACGACATATTTCTCACGCTGGGCATCGATGGAAACCCTGACCAGACAGTGCTCTCGTACGAGCATTTTGAAAAAACACGGGGTTGGTATCAGCAGTTTGATCTCAGCCATATCGCAGATGAAAAAGCACGGCTGCAGGCCGGTTACAAGCTGGCCAACGAATACCGCAAAGCGCTGCTGGACGAGCCGATGCAACTGGTGGACTATATCGTTCGTAACAACCGTCCCTTCACTGAAATCATCACGGCCGACTATATCATGGTATCGCCCTATTCGGCGCGTGGTTATGGCGTCTACGAAGAACTGCGTGACAAATTTCGCAACGCCGATGATCCGTTCGAGTTCCTGCCCGTCAGGCTGAAGGCTTTGATTGGACGTAATGCGTCCGAAAATCAGGAGTCTGCCTCGGGCTTCTATCCGCACGCCGGGTTATTGAGCACCTTTCAATATCTCAGTCGCTATCCGACAACGGAAACAAATCGCAATCGTCTGCGGGCAAGGATGTACTATCAGCATTTTCTGGGAGTGGACGTCCTGGAGTTGGCGGCTCGGGGATCGGATGCCGCAGCGGTGACCGAGAAATATGAAATTCCGACGATGCAGGCTTCAGAATGCGTCGTCTGCCACAAAACGCTCGACCCGGTAGCAGGGCTGTTTCAGGACTATTGGCGATTTGATACCAACTTTAGCATCTATGGACGCCGCAAAGACGGCTGGTTCACAGATATGTTCCCCGCGGGATTTGAGAGCGAGCAGATTCCTGCAGCGGAACGCTGGCGAGCCCTGCAATGGCTGGGAGAAAAGACGATTCAGGACCCACGCTTTGCAAAGACAATGGCCGGGCATGCGTATTTCGTACTGACAGGGCGTCGTCCCCTGTCGCCTCCGAAGGATCTGGACGATCCGTTTTATGCAGCGAAGCAGCGAGCCTGTCAGGAGCAGCAGTGCCAGGTCGATACGATCGCAGAGCGTTTCGCAGCGACAGGATTTGATTTCAGGCAGCTGATCAGCGACTGGGTCCAGTCTGACTTCTACCGTGCTGATGGGCTGACCATGACGGAAACTTCTACGGAGCGTCTGGCCGAGCTGGAAGAGACGGGCGTTGTGCGTCTGCTTTCCCCGGAACAGCTGGAACGTAAAATAGCAGCCGTGTTTGGGCAACGATGGGATCGGCTGACCGAACAGACCGCGATGCTGTACGGCGGCATTGATTCAATGGAAGTCACCGAACGCGCCACAGACCCCAGTGGGGCGATGGGATCCATTCAGCGGACCATGGCCAATGACGTGGCCTGTCGGAACGTCGCCCTGGACTTCAGTCGACCGAAGGACAGACGAGTGTTGTTTCCGGACATTGATCCCGAACTGCAGCCCGGCGTGTCCGCAGAATCGGATGCCCGGATTCGCAGGGCGATTGTCCACCTGCATCAGCGTGTGCTGGGTCGCAGCGACTCAGAAGACTCTGAGGAAGTCCAGCGGACCTACCAGCTATTTTCCAGCGTCATCGCTGATGCGATCGTTCGAGGGCAGGTCGAACCCCAGGAGAACTGGCACTGTCGTCAGGGACTGGAATCTCCCGTCACCGATCAGCACTACACAGTTCGTGCCTGGCGCGCAGTCGTCACCTATCTGTTGAGACAGCACGAGTTCCTTTACGAATGACGAGCAGCCGATGCGTCGAGACTTTCTGAAATGGTGTACCATGGCAGGCCTTGGACTGGCTGCGCCCATGGCCATGGGAACGGCACAACAAGCCCATGCTTCGGCGGAACTACCACCGTACGAAGGTCCATACTACATCGTGATCAACGCCTCGGGAGGTTGGGACACGACCTGCCTGATGGACCCCAAAGGGGTTGGCGGCATCAATCGGCTGTATCAGGAAGCCGACATTCTGACGGATGGCAATCACCGTTTTGCGCCAACCGCAAAGCATAAGCAGGAAGGCCTGAGCAACGAAGACTTTTATGCCAGGTTTGGCCGCGAACTGCTGGTTCTGAATGGACTGGATTATTCCGTCAACAATCACTCGCCCTGTTCGCGCTACATGGCCACAGGCAAGCTGGACAGCCTGGCATATCCGACATTTGCAGCCCTGGTCGCTGCCTGCCAGGGACCGGCCTGTCCGTTATCGTTCCTGACGTTTGGAAATTATTCCGCCACAGGAAATCTGGTAGCGATGTCTCGGGTACCGTACCTGCCATCGCTTCAGCGCATTGCCAATGCCGATGCCATCGAGGGGAACGCGGCGGCTCCGTATCACGAGGACTTCGCCCAGAGCCGGATTGACGCCGCGTTGGCCGAACGCCGTTCTGCGCGGGCAAGTCAACCGCTTTTGCCGCGCAGTCAGCGTGCCGAATCCATGCTGTACGCTGCGCAGGTGAATTCCAAAGCGTTGTCCCGAGTCACGCCGTTTATCCCGAAAGAGATTCCTCGACAACGACTGGCTCAGCAGGCGGAGATCGCTTTGGCTTCATTCAAAGCGGGCGTGTGCGTTTCCGCAAACCTGTCGATCGGTCAGTTTGACAGTCACGCGAATAACGATGCAGACCAGATGAAACTGATTCCCGAGCTACTGGAAGGCATTGCGGGAATTTTGCAGCGTGCGGAGGAGATCAGCATACGGGAAAAGCTGGTGGTGATTATTCAGAGCGAAATGGGAAGAACTCCGGACTACAATCAGGGCAATGGAAAGGATCACTGGTCGATCGGATCCGTCATGTTTCTGGGGCCGGGAATTCGGGGCAACCGAGTGATCGGCGCCACCGACGCGCGGCAATTTGCCGTGCCGCTGAATCCGGTTTCACTGCAGTGTGAATCGGAAACGGGTATTCGTGTACGACCGGAACATATTCACGAAGCGTTGCGCACATTCGCTGGCATCCATGAGCATCCCCACAGCCAAAAATTCCCGCTGGGAATCAAAAAAGAGGAGCAGTTGCAGGGACTCTGGGGCTGAGGCACCAAAAAGTGACAAACGGGGCACAGCAGCATTGGAAGTTCACCAGGAATGTCAGGAGCTGTGAATGGGTTGTTTTGGACTCTGCAGGGCCCAAGACCTCCGCTGAGTCGGACACTCGGACAAATAAATACCGGACGGCTCGCTCCGTTCTGCTCCTATAGAAACGCGGAGGCGTTCGCGGGATGGAGACAATACTGGAAAGAGGGGGCCCTCGACCTGTCGACGCACATCGATTGAGGCTCATAGGGACACAGCACCTGCGCTCCTGCCGCGTCGCGTTCGATTCTGTATTTCACAGGTCGTTTACGCAGCCTGTGCACGCTACATCAAGTAGCCGAAAAGCAACATTCGCAAAATAACAGCCGATCTGACCTGAGCCTGCCCAATACACTTCACTCCCAAATTGCGGCGTCTATTGAGGATTTGGCCAGTCGGTTCGACTTGCCGAATTCCAACCCGACAGGTTGTTTCCATTACTGTTCCAGAGACAGTCGCGCGTAGAGGGCGTCGTAGACCATTCGGCCTCGTTCAATTGCCGTTAGATCGTCACCAGTGACAAGCCTCAGTCCTTCGCAGATCACATCCAGCCCGGGAGCTGCAGGTTCAACGCTGGCAGCCTGAATGGTGTCTGCTTCATCAATGACGCGTGCGATGCGATGCAGTACAGAATCCTGCAGATGATGCTGTTTCACCAGGGCATAAAATGAGCTGTGTCCGTCGTGATGCGAGTACTTCACACCGGGAATATCGAATGGTTCAGTATTTTCTGGAATTGGACTTCCAGCTGGAATGAACCGGAATTGAGCCTGCGGATCAATTTCTCGCAGGATTAACCAGGCGCACCCGATGCGATCTACTCCGACATTCTCCCAGGTGACCCACATCATGATGTTCGTCCTCCATCGGCAGCCAACAGCTTCTCGCGTGTCTGCCGTCCAAGTTCAGAATTAAAAAAATCTCGCTGCTGTGCACTCTGAAAGCGTTTTGACAGAGCCCGAAGATCGAAATCCTGCTCTTTTAATTCCGCAAGAATGTCCTGATACTCCGAGTTCACCGACTCTATGAACTGCTGCTGAAGGGACTGGGAATCCGTCGCATACGCCTGGTCTGCGTTAAACAGCATAACTTCACCACCAAGCTCTGAAATCTCTGCGGAAAGCCACTGAAATTGTTCCTGTGTTCGCGGTGTGTGAGGCAGTACCCACGCGGCGTCCTGCAGAGCGATGGCCCCCAGTTGCCTGAGCTTCCGCCACACGTGAACTCGGCCGGCCGAGGGTTCACGGGGGATTTTGTATATCAGCAGCAACCAACGCTTCACGGCGTTTCCCCAGAGGCCTCAGCGAACGAATGGAAAGATCAGTAGTCCAACAAGAGCCGCACCCAGTATCACAATGGGTTCCGGAAGTTTTCTGAACTTCAACAACAAGCCGATCGTCACCAGCAGGATGACGATTTTGATGACTTCCGGCGTCCATCCATTTGCAAAAACAGTTCGACGCCCCAGCACAACACAAGCCCCAGCGATAGCCCCTACTGCAGCAGCGGTCACTCCGTCCACAAACGCCACGATGCCAGGACGTTTGCCATGCTTCCTGAAGTAGGGGGCTGGTATAACGGTCAACAGATAGCAGGGAAGAAATGTGGCCAGTGCAGCGACAGACGCTCCGGCCAGCCCAGCACCAAATCCAGCCCCTTCAGCCGTCACAATGTAGCCAATGAATCCCACGGTGATGACAACAGGCCCCGGTGTAATCATCGCCACAGCAACAGCATCCAGAAATTGATGGTCATTGAGCCAACCGTATTCCCTGACAACGCCACCATAGAGAAACGGAACAATCGCCAGCCCGCTTCCAAATACGAACGCACCAGCCCTGGTAAAGAAGATGGCAATCTGAATTAGAAGTTGGTTCAGCGAAGCCTTTGCTGCAGGAATCATTACCAGAACTGAAAACGTCAGTCCTGCAGCCGTATTTTGAGCCTTTTTCCACGGTGGTGTCCGCAGAGCCCAGACGATCAGTCCCGCTCCGAGAAACAGCCAGACGCTTTCACTCTCGGTAATGACGGTCGTCGCTGCACTGCTCAGATAAATCACCCACATCAGCCGATTCGTGCCAATCGTTTTCTGAGTAAGCTTGTACGCACTGATGGTGATGATTCCGATGACGCTGGCTCCAACGCCATAAAAAACGGCTTGCATCCAACTGATCCCGCCGAAAGCCACGTAGGCCCAGCCAAGTACCACCACCATCAGAAAAGAAGGCAACACAAAAGTGAGCCCGACCAGCGTGGCTCCCGCAACTCCGTAGTGGACATATCCCAGGTAAATCGCCAGTTGCGCCGCCAGTGGCCCTGGCATTAACTGTGCCAGAGTCAGTCCTTCTTTATACTCGGATTCAGAAATCCATTTCCGTTGCTCGACCAGATCGCGGTGCATATAGCCAACAAGCGCCACCGGACCGCCAAATCCGATTGTCCCAAGTTTCAGGAAGTAAAGCACCAGTTGATTGAGCCGATATCCCAGCGGTTCTGCCTGAGCCTTATCAGGTGCTGCTGCATCAATTGTCATGAGGATCATACTCCGCTGAATGCATGTAACCACGGTTACAAAGCATCATATGGACGCATTCACGGAATCTGCAACACAGATAGCCAGAATTGTTTTGAAGCATCAAACGCTGAAAACTGAGACTTCGTCACCAAAACGTCTCAGGGTGAAAGTCTCAGAGACACACCAGAAAAGTCCCCGGGACACACCAACTTCCTCCAAAATCAACAGAAGCCCTTCCGCACCGGAAAATGCGGACCGTCATAACATGACAAAAGCGTCACGAATACGCGGTGATGTTTCCAGAGAGCGTCAGCGGGAAGTCCACGGCACGATCGGTCTTAGAAAGGGACCACCAGGCTTGCCGGGAATGGCGTGCGGCGAAAAGTCCTGTGTCCCTGGGGACCGACATCCGGGGAAACAGTGACAGCCAAATTTTTATTCGCCCGGAAATTTCTGCGATACAGACTGGCAGCACGGCAGTCGGGGACCTGTACCAGCACCGTACGTCGATTTTCAAGACTCGGGCAGTACTGGCTAATTCTCAGTCCATGCACAATTCAGAACCCAGATCAGCCGATCCGTATTCTGACGGTTGTTGGTCTTGATGACGAGTTGATTGTCACCTTTAATCAATGCCACTGGAAGCAGTGCGGTGTCAAAACCGGCGGCATGATCCAGCGTGGCGACTTGTTTTCCATTCAGCCAGACGGTCGCCCAGTCATCAAACGCCAGTCGCAGCGTAGCTTTTTTGTCGATGTCACTGTGCAATACGGTGCGTGCAAAATAAGAATGGTCTGTCGGTGGATAGGGCGGGCGATGCTGAACAATGTGTTCCAGCCGAAGCCAGCCACGTTCACTTTTCTGGTTGTAAATCGGATACTCGGCCGCACCGACTTTCACGATGTCCGGAAGCGTGGGTAGCGACAGTTGCCGTACCAGTTCTTCTGACGGTTGCTGGAACGAATTGATGTCTCCACCATCCGGAAACAGTCCAACGACTGACCACTCTGTCGGCGAGTTAACCGCTGGGGCTTTTGTCTGCGGAACCCTGTAGAAGTAGGACACGGCCTCATAGTCATCCGGTCGAGCGTTTGAGGTGAACAGGAGCGAGGAACGAAACAATACCGGGTCCGGGCCGAAGAAACGGTAGAACACACCATCCTGATCCGTTCTTCCCCGATTGTCACGGTACGGACATCCCGCCCACTGCGTCTGGTACTGGTTAAATCCCCAGGAAAATCCAAAGTCGTCTTCCACGTTGCAACCGCAAATGACATGCGGATCTGCCTCACCATCGATCAGCATGCGCGTGCCGCTGTTGTGGAACACCATGTCGCCATGATCTTTCTGACGCCAGCCCATCACATAACCCGCCAGAAATCCTGTCCCTTCGGTCTTTGCAATCGTAAATGGCTCTGCAGGCGACGCCGGAGTGGCAATGTGTCGTTGTGAATGGAAACGCAGTGGGGTGAGCTCGACATCCTGGGGGTACTGCTGCCAGTCGATCATGGCCGCACCGTTCTTTGGCAATTTGCTGTGCAGTCGAATCAGACAGCTCGTGGAAAATGGAATTGGCAGGAAACAATTCCAGCCCGGCGAAGCCCTTGGGGGAATCAACGGATCATTTGTGACGGTGAAGTTGGGAAAGTTCGAAAATCCAGCACTGTTGATGTGATAGTCCTCAAAGCCAAGCAATGTGCCAAAGAACGATCGAAATGGCATCCGAACCTGTGCCTCGTCAACACCATCGACGGTGATTTCGATCTCCAGGTCGCCAAGTTCCTTCTCACCAAAGACAAACCACAAATGCCGAACGCATCCAGCCCCTTTGATATTGAGAATTTCCATTGCATCGTCGCCCGATGTGGCGATATTGGCAGTCGTTCGACGTGATCGAAACTGCGTCGGCAGCTGCAGCAACGGTACCGCCGGGTCTGCATACGTCCGGGGAAGAAACTCAACCGGCTTCCCGACCTCTGACTCCTGCGCTTCAAGTCGCTTATTGCAGTTCAGCATTGTGGTTGTCAACAGGATGACAATCGCATGGCGAAAGACGCCCCGTGACCAGCGAGATAATCCAGCCGATGGCTGCAAATCAAAAGTGCGTTCTATTTTTTCTGCGGGCATCATGTTTCTGTTTCATTCGGGCAGAATCGATCACAGGCAAAATCGGGACCTGTGATCCGTTGCGTTTTGTTCCGGCGACTGGTGTCGCACAGAAGTCAAATCCTGTGCTGGATGTTGCAATCCTGTGCAAGGCGATCCGTTCAGGTCCTTGGTCGTGATTGATCGGTCATGTTAAGCCAGAGAATCCTGAATGTCGATTCCGCGGGACAGCATTCCGGGGCCAGCCATCTTTAAACTGCCAGCATTCCGGGGCCAGCCATCTTTAAACTGTGGCCAGCCAGTGAAGAGCCAGCCACCGTTTGATCGCACAGCAATATTATGCGAACACCCGTCGAAAAGAATTAAGAGGCGCATGGGGCTCCGGGGTTACGCTCATGGGGACACAGCACTTGTAGGTGGTGGTAGGCTCACGGGGACACAGCATCTCTGCTCCTGCCGCGTCTGGTCCGGTTTTGCAGTTCGCAGCGCCTTTACCTGACCGGTCGACGTGACGACCATGTGGACAGAAAACAACAATCGCAAAACACTGCCGATCCTGCAGGATACGGCTCTTGGGGACACACGGCTCATGGGGACACAGCATTTCTGCTCCCACACGGCTCATGGGGACACAGCATTTCTGCTCCTGCGGAGACACGGGGCTCTTGGGGCTCTCGGGGACACAGCACTTGTAGGCTCGTAGTGCGGCATTCGAGGGCCATCCATCTTTCAGGCTGAATTCCGGGGTTGGCTCATGGGGACACGGCTCATGGGGACACAGCATCTCTGCTTCTGCGGCGTCGGGTCCGGTTATGCAGTTCGCAAGGCCTTCACCCGACCGGTCGAGGTCGAGGCTCTCGGGGACACAGCACTTGTGCTCCTGCGGCGTCGGGTCCGGTTATGCAGTTCGCAGGGCCTTCACCCGACCGGTCGACGTGAAGAACATGTTGACAGAAAACAACAATCGCGAAAAAAACTGCCGATCCGGAATACGGGTGCGAGTTGCCAAGCGACTCTGAAATGCTCTGTCCTGCACTCTGTCCCAGCAACACCCTGCATCACTGAAGCCTGAAGAAGCCGGGCGGTCAGCATCCCGACACTGAACAATCTCGTCCCAATCGTCGTTCTCTGCCGACCGCATGGGCGACCTATGACAGATCGTCGAGTCTTCGTAGATAGCGCCGCATTGTCTCCCGGGAGTTTTCCCGACACACATCCACGGAAGTCCGGTCCACGTCCGCGGCTGCCAAAACTGGAATCATCAGATTCTGCAACCGCACAACTGCCGCCCTAAAATCGCGTCATTTCCTTGCCGGTACGGGCCGGCAGCCAGGGCAAGTAATTGCTCGCAGGCGTCAACGCTGCGATCAACCTTGCCGGCGCAGGTTCGCTATGCGAATCACTTCGTTCCGTTTCTCCTGTTCCGGCGTTCCTGTTTCTTCGCATGGACTGCAGAGGATGTCCGCTTCGGGGAAGGCTCTATTCAGAAGTATCTGAACGCGTTCCAGATGGTACGGACACGAAACAGCAATAATCCTCCGTGGCGAAAGTTCGATGTTCCAGACCTGAAGCATTTCTTTCACGAAAGCCACATTCTGTTCCGTATTGTTCGACCGCTCTTCCAGAAGAATCTGATCCGTTGGCATGCCAAGGGAAATTGCGATTTCCTGCATCCGAAACGCTTCCGTTGCCGTTGAAACTGTGGCGTTTCGCACCCGACCATCTCCGGTCAACACAAGCCACCTGGCGGCCCCTTGCCGCAGCAAGGTACAGGCGTGTCTGACACGAGCTTGCAGCGGTCGCTCCTCGTTGCTGCCAAAGCAGACAATGAAGTCTGCCTGTGGCCGGGCAGCAGTGTGCGAACCCGTTCGGGAAGGGAGAAGCACTCCGCGATTATTTTGTGGTAAAGCGTCGATCGAAACCGGCTCCGGCAGGCAATGACAGCGGCAACGGGGCACTGTCTCTTTGCGTCACTGCGGTTCACTTTGCAGTGCTGTGCCCCGGGGAAGAATCGTCATCCTCGTGCAGAAGGAAATCCAGCATGACGAAATGGTTTTCCGAGTGCGAGGGAATGACGGAGTCCAACGGCTCAGACCTGGATGCTCTGGCCCCCGCTTACGAGGGCCAGAGACATTTGGCGGTCAATCCATGATGCTCAGACGTCGCAAACCTCGACTGCCTGCTTCAGGCCGGCAAAGGGGTCACGGGTCGGGATGAATTCATGGCCCACAAACCCCTTGTACCCAAGTTCCACAATCTTTCGCAGAATCGGCGGAAAATTGATCTCCTGGTTCTCGTCCAGTTCACAGCGGCCAGGATTGCCAGCGGTGTGAATGTGTCCAAGAATATCCTTGTTTTCTTCAAGGCGTCTTATGACGTCGCCGTTCATCAACTGCACATGGTAGATATCGAACAGCAGTTTGACTTTGGGTGACCCGACACGTCGAACAATGTCAGCAACGTAGTCGATGTCGTCGCCCTGATAACCGGGATGTCCCTTCATCGGATGGCTGCCATCCCGTGTGTTCAGGTGCTCAAGACAGATCGTCACATTCTTCTCTTCCGCGTAGGGTGCCAACTGCTTCAATGCGGCTACGCAGTTTGCGGCACCTTCTTCAGCACTGATTTCCCCGCTGGTGGGATCTTCCGGATTACGCCACTTGTAGCCGGTGAAGGCAATGACGTTTGGAAACCCGTATTCATGGCAGGCATCAATAATTCCACGCGTGGCCGCGATCACCTCGGCGTGACAATCCGGATTGTTGAGTCCCCGCACGAACGGAGCTCCCGGCATTCCATTGGGCGCAAGGCTGCAGACCAGTCCATACTTTTTCAACATCGGCCAGTGCTCCGGACCGCAGATTTCAATGGACTCGCAGCCAAGTGATTTGGCAACCTGGCAGGTTTTTTCGAAGTCCCAGAATTCGCCGGCGATGTTGAAGCACCAGAAGACGATCGAGTGTCTGATGTTGCCTTTAAGTTTGAGTGGTTCAGTCGACATCTAGAGTTCTCCTGACGTAAAAAATCACCGAACCATCGCGAAGATGCAGAAGATTCGGAACTGGAAAAGAAATACGGCTGCCGCAGCCTGACACAGCTGAGACGGTAGGAAATGAGCGGCCTGCTGAAAATCGATTGTGCCCCCAGGCCGTCCGGGGTTGCATGAGCAGTAACCCGGGAAAATACTGAATTTCCGCCTGCGAGGGAATGGTGCACCATTGCAGGGCGGAAATGAGGTGCATTTGCAATGCGGGAATGACGTGTCTGAGTTTGGCACAACGGGCCAGATTTTCTCAAAAGACCGTTAGCGAGACCCTTTTGGCTGCGCCGACAGGTCTTCCAGACGCCCCACAGACCAAAGTAGCCCGCGGGTCACAAGGTCCAGATAACGATCATCCCCGACAGTAATATTATTATGTCCCAGTGTGGTTGCAAAGACTTTCGTTTTGCCGTTATAGCGGTTGGTCCACACGCAGACTGCGGAGGCTTCATTTTGACGGCCGTCATTTGCTTTCCATTCCTGCTTTCCCATCGCCAGAGGTTCAGCGGTTTCCAGCAGTCGGCCTGAGGAATTGTTGTACAACTCTTCTTTGTCCGTCGTCCAGTTTTTCAATCCCAGCGTGATCGGATTAGTCTCACTGAGAAAGCTGATGGCGATCGGCTCCTGTGGCCCATGTCCGGTGCTGGCCAGTCCAGTGAATTCAAACCACGGCGTCGTCTGAGGAAATCCCTCAGTCCGATAGCTATGCATTCCGCAGTGCAGCACGACGGCTGGCAACCCGTCACGATGTGGACGCAGGATCTTTTCCACGACCTTGATGTCCTTCACATCGGACGTACATTCATCGTGAATGACGACATCAAAGCCTTCCGCCCAGTTTTCCTTTTCATACCATGGATTCAGGTGGCTGGTTCCTCGATCGGGATCGAAGCTTACCGTCCACTTCACATTGGCTCGTTTAGAGATGCCTTCGGTCAGCAGTCGCTGCTGCACGGGATAGTCGTGGCAGCAGCCTCCAAGGACCAGCAGGGCTCGAATCGGCGGGTCCTGAGCCTGCGCCCATGGCCCTGCTGTCAGCAGCAGAGCCATCGACAGCATCAGGTGACATCGGTGTCGGAAGCGGAAAACACTCAACATGGGAAGTTCTCGAAAATCGGTGGGTGAAGAAAAGCAGCCTGTGACACGGCGGGGACAACGGTCCAACGTCATCCTCGACCATGACCAGCCCCGATCATAACGTCAGAACCGTCCACATTGCCATGATGCAAGCCTGACTGGGGACGCAAGCGAGTGCTTTTCTGGCTGGATTTGTGGCGAGAACCGTTATGATCCATTCCAGCCAGGGGCCCGCATGAGTCACCTGGGCTGCTTGTTTCTGACAGCAGAATACACACAATTGCATTTGGCGGAACCGTCGCTGCGTCGCGATCATGCCAGAAAGTTCAGGGAGCGGCAATCAATGCCCTGTGGCGGAGCAATCGGTTTCTGCGAGATCGTTTTGGGAACCTGACACGCCACAGCCTGCTCAGCTGGCGTTGTGGCCCGCTTGCTCGGCTGAAGATCGCACGTCATCAGTAAGATCGTGCTGTGCGTTTTAAACAGTCACAAGCTGCAACGTTGTGGCTATGAGAGCAGCAATTCTGGCCAGGCGGCGGAACGAGATCCCGGAATGGGTGTGTTTTCAAGAGACCGGAAAGTGAAGACGACGGAATGCTTGGTCTGTGAGGAAAAATTTCGCGTCGCAGCATGGAAGCAACGGGCGTGAAAAAACAACACGTCGCCCGGTTGCAATTCGACAGGTGTTGCCTGTGCCAGCAACGCCTGGTTCTCTGGAAGATCTGTTCTGAGGAACAATGCCTCATCGAGTCGCTCTGGCGGAGCAGCGGCATGATGCGTACCCGGAAGTACACGGAGACAGCCGTTGTGTAAATTTTCGGGTCCCAGCGCAATCCAGATGTTTACGAGGTCGCCGGAGGAAAAGGACCAGTAACGAGTATCCTGATGCCAGCCGGTGTCACTGCTGAAATGCGGCTGCTTGGTCATAATGCAGTTATGGTGGGCCAGCGGCATCACCACGTGTGGCCCCAACAATTGGCACAGCCGGTTCAGCAGGAAGGGTTGTGTCAGCAGCTTTAGAAATACCGGATCCCGACAGATCGCCTGCCGAAGACGTCTGATCGTTTTTCCGCCTTCAGATTCCAGCGATGCCGGGGCACCGGGATAGTGCAGGTCCGCTTCGTACTCGTTGTCGCCGAAGTGACCGGCCAGGTCGCGTTCTGTGACACGACGCATCTGGTCCAGAGACTCTGCCGGAATCAGGCCGCGTTGAATGAAGTAGCCATTTTCACTGAAAAACAACCTCTCCGCTTCAGAAAAATGGTCTGACGGGGCATCAGGCCCCGGATTCACTTCCGCAGGATTTGTGATCATCAGTCCTTTTCCTGATTACCCGCCATCGTGATGCTCAGCAGCCTTCGCACCGTCACCATCGCGGGTTCAACCGGTATTTTCCCATTCAGGTCCTCTTCGGCAAGTCCTTCAGGGCGGAATCTCAACAATCGCAACCTTTTTTACAACACGATTCTGATGCCGTCGAAATTGCCAGGCCTCGATTTTTATACCAGATTTCGCCGTGGGATCCTGCACCTGCCCAGCTGTTCGGGGCGACGAACGTCCGGACGACAATGCACTCAGGAGCAGACCAGAGCTACGCGGCCAGTTTCCGGGGCGTTGCTGATACTAATTGAATGCAAAAAGGACTACTCGTGGCTCCACTGGTCGTTTCGGATTCCCCGCATCTCAGATCTCACAGAGATTCTGGCGGACAGCATACGGAACATGCCTGGTTCTTTGACTTTTGTCGCATCGGTGAGTTATATACGTCGTGCCGGGTGATTTTCCGTTTCATCGGAATCCAGCCAGCCCGGACACTTTTCCTGACCTCTTTATTCTGGTGACCTCGTGAATCGCATTCTGCTCCTCACCTGCCTGGGCAGTGTTTTGCTGCCCCACCTTGATTCGCCTGTGATGGCCCAGCCACCAAAGGATCTCGCCCAAAAGGTACTCGCCCTACCCCCGCGGCCGAAGCGTCCGGATCTGCCGGCCAGCGTGCTGCCCCTGCATTTTATCAAGGGCGAACGCGTTGCGTTTTTGGGCAATTCCATGGCCGAACGCATGAATCTGTTTGGCCACTTCGAAACGCTGCTGCATTTTCGATTTCCCCAACAGGAATTGATCGTTCGAAACTTCGCACGTCCGGCAGAAGAAGTGGGAATTCAGCAACGCTCGGCAGACTACACGGCGCTCGACGATCCACAACTGGCGTTCGGGGCTGATACCTACATTTGTTTCTTCGGATTCAACGAATCGTATGCTGGCCCTGAAGGTGTTGAACAGTTCCGCCAGAAGTACATGGCTTACATCGACACAATGGCAAAACGCTACCCACGCGACGATTCCGGTTCCAGTCCGCGTTTTATCCTTGTCTCCCCCTGTGCCTTCGAAAGCACGGGCGATCGACTTCTGCCCGATTCTCAGCCCATCAACGAAAATCTGAAATTGTATTCCCAGGCGGTTGCCGCCGTTGCGGCCGAACGAAAACTGGCCTTTGTCGATGTCTTTTCGGCCTCCGACAAACTCTTCGGCCAAAAGTCTGGAGCCCAGTACACGATCAATGGCTGCCATTTGAACGATCAGGGCGACCGCGAAGTGGCACGATTGCTGGACGAATCCCTGTTCGGCTCTGCCAGCCCTGCCAGTTTCGGCAGTGAACCATACGAAAAGCTGCGATCGGAAGTGAACAACAAGTCGTGGGTTCACCTTCAGGACTATCGCATGCTGAATGGATGGTACGTCTATGGTGGTCGACGCACGTGGGATACAGAAACCTTCCCGCTTGAGTACGCTAAGATCCGTAAAATGGCCGAGGTGCGTGATCGCCGAATCTGGGATCTGGCGCAGGGTAAGACAATTTCCCAGGCCCCGGATGATTCCGCCACTGGTGAACTGTTCGTTCCTGCGACTCGCTTCGGTGAACCGCGTCAGAAATACTCTGAAGCCGCAGAACTGCGCTATCTGACCCCGGAACAGCTGATTCAGCAAACCAAAGTTCCCGAAGGTTTTCAAATCGAACTGTTTGCCGACGAAACCATGTTCCCCGAACTGGCCAAGCCGGTGCAGCTGAATTTCGACAACAAAGGACGATTGTGGGTGGCCTGCATGCCAACCTATCCACAATGGAAGCCTGGTGATGCCGCACCCGACGATCGTCTGCTGATTCTTGAGGACACCAATGGCGACGGTAAGGCGGATTCGTCCAAAGTCTTCTATGACAAGCTGCACTGCCCCACAGGATTTGAGTTTTTTGACGGCGGAGTGATTGTCGTGGATCAGCCACGATTGCTGTTTCTGAAGGATACTGACGGAGATGACAAAGCTGACCAGGTGACGCATCTGCTGGACGGCTGGGCCTCGGATGATACCCATCACACCTGCGGCGCCTTTGAATGGAGCAACAGCGGTAAACTGCATATGCTTGAAGGCATTGCCACCAGCACAACGCTGGAAACGCCATGGGGGCCGCATCGCAGTTACGGCGCCGGCGGTGCCTACGTGATGGATCCTCGCAGCCTGAAAATTCGTCAGTTTTCCCTGCCAGGGCAATACAACATGTGGTGCTATGTGTTCAATGCATGGGGCCAGGGGATTGTCGGCGACGGCACCACGGCCAATCAGGCATGGGACACACCACTGTCTGGAGCCCAGTTTGGTGGGCGCGCCGGCCTGAATTTTGTCTTCAATAACGAAGGGATGCGGCCGGCACTGGGCAGCGAATTCCTGATCAGCCGAAACTTCCCGGACAGCGTCCAGGGGCAGTTTACCTATGCGTGCGTGATCAATATGAATGGCATGCCCCGCTTCAGCGTTAGTGACAGCGGTGGAGGTTACAACGGTGCCCGACTCAAGAATGCCGATGGATCTCCGGACGACCTGATTCGCTCCGACGACAAGCATTTCCGACCTGCAGACCCGCAGATCGGACCTGACGGTGCGCTGTGGTTCGGCGACTGGGCCAACGCTTTGGTCGGTCACATGCAATATAGCCAACGCGACCCCAACCGAGACCACACTCGTGGACGCATCTATCGACTGGTGTATCCTTCCCGACCGCTCGTCACACCAGTCACCCAATTCGGAAAAAGCGAAGCAGAGATTCTGGATCAGTTGCGAGAATACGAATGGCGAACCCGCTACCGTGCTCGCCGAGAACTGCATGGTCGACCATCCGACAAAGTGCTTCCGGCAGTGGCCGCCTGGGTCCGCTCCATCAAAGCAGATGATCCGGAAGTCGACCGACTTCGCACGGAAGCACTCTGGATTCAGCAGTCCCATCATCAGATCGATCAGGAGCTTCTGGCGAGTGTGCTGACTTGCGCGACACCGGACGCTCGTGCTGCAGCCGCCCACATCATCGCAGACGAACGCATGGAACTGCCGATGGCCGCGACCATGCTGACGACTGCTTCCAAAGATCAGCATCCCCGCGTGCGAACAGAGGCGGCTCGCGGACTCAGCTTCTTCCCGACGCTGGATGCTGCTGACGCCCTGCTGCGAATGGCAGACTTCCCGGAAGACTACTGGGTCGATTACACGGTTCAGCATGCCCTGGGGGCCAATGAATCCGTCTGGAGAACCGCGTACCTCGCCGGACGCATCGAAGGCCTCAATCCACGTGCCGGAACTATCGTTCAGCGACTGATTGCTGCGTCAGAAGCCGGCGCTGCGGCTCTCCCATTCATCCAGTCACTGCTGTCACAGACTCCCAAACCGGAAGAAGAACGCAACAAGGCCATGACGGCACTCGCTGATCTGAAAGGCGACGTCAATCGCGGCCGTGAAGTGTTCGTTCGCAGCTGTACGGCGTGCCACAAGGTCGGAAATGGGGACGGTCGCGAGTTCGGTCCCAACCTGGCAGGTGTTGCCAAACGCATGAACAAAGTCAAAATCGTTCAGTCGGTTGTCGACCCCAATGCCGAAGTGGCCGAAAAGTATCGCTCGACACTGATCGTCACCACCGATGGTATGCCGACAGCCGGTCTGGTCGTTTCAGAGAACGACACCGAAGTGGAACTCTTCGATGGCAAAGCCATTCGCAAAATTGCCAAGGCCGACATTGAAGAACGAGTCGTGCAGAATCAGAGCAGCATGCCCGAAGGCCTCGCAGCCGCAATTGCCCCAGCGGAATTCATCGATCTGATGGAGTACCTCGGGGCTCAGAACCAGGACGTGCCGGCTCAGAAGTAATCGCGTCAATCCATCTGCCAACGAAAAGGGCAGGCCGGAAATATTCCGGCCTGCCCTTTTTATTTTGACAACCCCTAACCCCTAACCCCTAACCCCAGTGCACAGCATGTCTCCTGCCAAAACAGGTCACCGCGATTCACGTAACCATGTTCCAAGACTAAAAAGAATCACTCCACACAGCAGGGAAATCGGCATGACGATCAAACGGAAGCCAAAGAACAACTGAAAAATCACGATGGATGGCAGTAGCGTCAGAGTAATAAATTGGCAGATCAATCCCAGAATGTGCCTCATAGTGAATCCCGTTTCCGTAAGAGATGATTGCGGTGTCAGTCCTGCTCCCTGGAAGAAGCGGGCCATTGCACTGTTCCCCGACAGCATTCCTCAGCAGGCCCTTCCAGAAAAACCTGAAGGTTCTGATCCATGAAGACCTGCAGGTCACCGCCTGCCATGTGCACGGTCGTCGGTTGATGCTGGTTCAGTAATTCTGCCGCAACGCCCGCCACAACCACGGCACAGGCCCCTGATCCGCAGGCCAGTGTTTCACCGGAACCTCGTTCCCACACGCGAACCCGGGCCTCCTGCAATCCCAGCACCTGCACAAACTCTACATTGGTCCGATCTGGAAATGCAGAGTGCTTTTCAATTTGCGGGCCAAGTTCGTGAAAGGGGACTTCCTCCAGATCATCGACAAAGAATACCGTGTGCGGATTTCCCATGGAAACATGCAGCGCGGTGACTCTGAGCCCCGGGACATGAATGCCCTCGAGGTGGACTGGCGAGCAGCAGGCCGCATTTGACGCTGTACCCATGGAAACGGGTTTCGGAGTTCCCACTTCGATTCGCACATTCGCCCGGCGCTGCTGCACATCAGACCCAAGGATAGTCGTGTCAATCAGTCGACCATCCATCTCCATAAGGAACTGTGTGCCGGCGCGACCTGACTGCTGCAGCCACATCGCAAAACAGCGCAACGCATTTCCGCAGAGTGATCCTTCGGATCCATCGGCATTGAACATCCGCATGCGGCCAACTGCCTCCGGATGAACCGGAGGCAGCATCAGCACCACACCATCCGATCCGACAGATCGATGTCGATCGCTGACAGAACGGGCGAAGGAGGAAATGTCATCCGGCACCGGTTGCGAAAACCCGTCAAGGAACAGGTAATCATTTCCGCAGCCATGCATTTTGATGAAAGCCCACGACGTCATGACCTGCCACGCTACTCCAGTTCATCCGCAGCAGCGGTCTGTTCGCTAAGCGTCCATCTCAGGTAGGCTTCCAGCAGAGTATCCAGATCCCCGTCCAGAACCACGTTGGGATTTCCTACTTTCAGGCCACTGCGAACATCTTTCACAAACTGGTCCGGGTACAGCACGTAGTTGCGTACGGTCTGACCGCCAAACCCGATCTTTGACTTTTCGCCGTGCCGGGCTGCTACTTCGGCTTCGCGTTTGTTTATCTCCATCTGATACAGTTTGGCTGTCAGCATCTTTCTGCAAAGGGCCCGGTTCTGATGCTGGCTGCGTTCGTTCTGGCAGGCAGCAACAACCCCGGTGGGAATATGCGTCAGCCGAATGGCCGATTCCGTCTTATTCACCTTCTGCCCACCGGCGCCACCGGCGCGATACTTGTCTTCTCGAACATCCTTTTCCCAGTTGATGTCGATCTCAAAACTGTCGTCCACTTCCGGGACGACATCAACGCCGGCGAAGGATGTATGCCGACGTCCCGCAGAGTCAAACGGACTCACACGGATCAGCCGATGATTGCCAGTCTCACCCCGCAGGTAACCGTAGACGTAGTCTCCGGTAATGAGCAAAGTCGCGTTACGAATCCCCGCTTCTTCCGCGTAGGAAACGTCGACTTCCTCAACCTTGAAACCACGACGCGCGGCCCAGCGAGCATACATGCGAATCAACATTTGTGCCCAGTCGGCAGAGTCCGTGCCGCCTTCGCCTGCCTGAACGGTGACGTAGGCCGCCGCAGCGTCTTCCGGACGAGACATCGTGGTCTGCAATTCCACGCGATCAAGTTCGGTGTCAAGAGATGTCGCCGCCGAACGAAGTTCCTCTTCGCTCGCTCCGGAATCATCCTCCTGCGCGAACTCCATCAGAACCTGCAGGTCGTCTCCGGCTGCCGCTAGTTGCTTCAGCGGCCCAACGACACCCTTAATCCGACGAAGTTCATCCATCACAGTCCGCGCACGCTCCTGGTCGTTCCAGAAGTCGGTAGCAGCCATTCGGTCATTTATTTCCGCGATACGAGCCGTCTTGCCCTGCAGGTCAAAGACAGTCTTTCAGGTGAACGACGCGGCGAATTAAATCGTGACAGTGACTTCGAAATTCCGGATCCATGACTGACGGGTTTTCTCTGAAATGTGATCAAACAATCGGGAAACGCCGAGCGTTTCCCTGTGCTGTACTAAAACATCCTGCAGGAATCGCGAGCGAGATTCCTGTTTGCCGTTCTGTTTCGTCAATACGCCTCCAGAATCAGCCGTGTTTCTTCACTGAACATGAACTTTATGCTTCTGGGGCAATTCGGACAATCACCCGGCATCAGGGATTGTCGCTGCATCTCAGAATCGGCACCCCGCCCGCATAAACTTCCAAAATCCCGCAGAACGCCACAGTCCCGAAAGTCTTCAGGCCGCACCGCAGCCCTACAGCGATGGCCCCCGCTGAATCTCCGCCAGAAGCTTTCGCTCCAGCAGCGGATCCCTGCCAATCGAGATCCAGCGTGAGGGACCAGTCTGGCCTACCACCTGGCTGAGATCTCTATTCAGAGGCTGTGATTCTGAAAAAGTCGCACCGCCCTCGTAGGTCGCTGCGATGCCCGGAACGTCTTCAAGCTCCTTGTCCACCCGCACATTCAGGCTCGTTGTGCCGGTCGCCGCTGACAGCATGCTGACGGTCACCTTGCGGCGAATGGACTGCAGGCTGCTTTCCATACGGTTCGACAATCCCACTGAATCCGGATTCCACGGCTCCAGAAGGCCCGATCCGCCCCGGTAGGCCGTTTCAATGATCCCCTCCAGCTTACTTTCGCGTGAAACCTGAAAGTGATTGCGGTTCAACACAACCACGGCCCGTTCCCAGAGAAAATCTCGCTGGTTATCCGCAATCTGAATCGTGCTGGCACCTCCAGCCGGGGCCATGGGCGGCGCTGAGAGACATCCCGCTATTGTGCAAAACACGGCCATCATCAGCCCGGCTATCGCCGAGGACAAGTCGATGCATAGACAGATTTTGCTACGATCGTTCACAACGACACACAACCTCTGCTTCAAGACCAAATGACGACACAAGGAACTGGCTCACGCCCAATCAATCGCTGTCCAAAACACAGCCGCTGAAGAATTCCGCAAAAGACACTTCTGTACCCAGCGAATCCGCAGCGGAACTGCCAGTTGTCAAACACTTTGGGAAACCGCATGGATTCTTAGTGTCTCAGGTCCACAAAAATACCTCAAGATCGACTTCCTTCCTCAATCGCGAGAAAATCGTTTTGATTTTGCTGTTTTTCTGGCAAAAAGGGCTGACGAAGCACACTGCACCACTAACAGTGGGTTGGCGACGAACACTGGGACCATGTCCGAAGAAAACCAGAACTGGCTTCAGCGGGCTTCGAACGGTTCCCAGCATTGCGTTGACTTACCATTCCGTGGGTCAGTCATAAGGCAGATTTTTCTGCATCAGACTCATGCTTCCCGGTCATCGGGGACACCATCTGCAATTTCAAGGACACAGCAATGATCATCGGTTTGCCCAAAGAAATCAAAGCGGACGAATACCGAGTTGCCATGCTTCCCAGCGGTGTTGAAGAACTAACCCATGCGGGCCATACAGTTCTGGTGGAACGCTGCGCGGGGGCAGGCAGCGGAATTTCTGATGAGGATTACCTCGCCTGCGGCGCGACCATGGTGGAGGATCACGAAGATGTGTTTACGGCAGCCGAACTTGTTGTGAAGGTCAAGGAACCTCTGAAATCGGAATGGCCGCTGCTGCGTCCCGGCCAGACGCTCTTCACCTACTTTCATTTCGCCGCTGATCAGGAATTAACGCGAAACGTCCTTGAATCCGGAATCACAGCCGTCGCCTACGAAACACTGCAGGGGCGGAATCGGGATCTGCCATTGCTGACGCCGATGAGCGAAGTGGCCGGGCGGATGAGTATTCAGCAGGGTGCGAAGTTTCTGGAACGGCCGCAGGAAGGGCGTGGTATCCTGCTTGGAGGCGTCCCAGGCGTCGAACCCGCGCACATTGCAATCCTCGGCGGTGGTGTGGTGGGAAAGAATGCGGCGAAAATCGCAGCCGGATTTCAGGCCGACGTTGTACTTCTGGACGTCAACACGGACCGTCTGCGTTACCTTGACGATATCATGCCTCCCAATGTCAACACGCTCTACAGCGATCGCCACAATATTCGCGAACAGCTGAAGAAAGCGGACCTGATCATTGGAGGCGTCCTGATCCCCGGCGCCCGAGCTCCGCGACTGGTCACCGCAGAAGATCTGAAATTTATGAAGCCCGGTGCCGTCGTAATTGACGTCTGCATTGATCAGGGAGGCTGCTTTGAAACATCTCGCCCCACAACGCATTCCGACCCCACCTACATCGTCGACGGAATCGTGCACTACTGTGTGACCAACATGCCCGGAGCGGTCGGCCGGACCAGCACCTACGCGCTATGCAATGTCACATTTCCCTACGTCATGAAAATGGTGAAAGAAGGATTGCATGCGGCCTGCCAGCAGGATCCCGGACTGGCCGCCGCAGTCAATCTGATGAATGGACAGGTGACTAATCAGGCGGTGGCTGAAACGTTTGGTCTGAAGTACGTTCCGTACACGGGCAGTCCGATCCGCTGAATGTCTGTGCCTTTGAGCATTGCGAGGCAATGGGGGCGTTGACTATTGAGCGGCCGTCAGCTTTTCAAAGAGAAGCCGTTGCTCTGTCAGAGCCGCCACCTTGTCTTCGGGATTGCCGCGTGCTTCCAGCAGGATCCAGCCGTCGTAATTTACTTTCCGGAACAATTGAAATAGTTGCAGCCAGGGGTAGTCCGTGCCAGTTAATTCACGTACGTGCGCCGTTTTCCCAAATCGCCCACTGACCAGCTGGAAGTTGTGTTCCAGCCCTTCCCCCTTCAAATCCTCGGCATTGGAATTCCAGCACACCGCCACATTCGGATGGTCCGCAATGTCGAAGATGGCTTTCATTACGGGAAGCTCACTGGTCCCGGCCCCATGCACTTCCACTCGAATTTGCTGACCATATTCCGCTCCGTACGCACCCACTTCATTCAAAGCTCGACCGATCTGCTCGATTGTCTTTTCCCGGGGAACTCCCTGAACAAAGCTGTTGGGCTTCACCTTGACGCCGGATCCACCACAGTCGTGCATCAACTGCACGTACTTTTTGGTCAGCTCGATGTTGGCCTTCACCTTTTCCGGATCCGCCTCATGAAACTGTGCATTGGAGCCGTAGCCCACCAGCTGGACAGAACTGTCATCAAATCGCCGACGCACTTCCTGCCGCTGCTCCTTTGTCAGCGACGGCTCGACCCCATGCTTGTGCTCCGTTCGCAACTCGACACCGCTCAGCCCCGACTTTTCACACGAAGCAATCACCGTCGGTAAGTCCATGTCCTGGCCCCACAGATAGGTGACCAGGCCGAATTTCATCCCCGTTGGGGACGGGAACACTGATTGTGCACTGCCCACGGCAGCAGATGCACAGGCCGCAGTGATTAACGATCCAGTGGTTGTCTCAAGAAACTGCCGGCGAGAAAACGGTGCCATCAGAGCCCCCCGGATTGCTGAAGTCGCCCAAAATTGCTGAAGTTGCACAAGCCTGTGAAAAAAGCCCTGACCGCGTTCAGTTCTCCATCACCTCTTTTTCCTTGCCTGAAGCCTTGTCATTGACAATCGCTTCGTACTTCTTTGTCAGCTCCTGCACCTGTTCCTTGGTTTGCTTACAGTCGTCTTCTGCCATGGTCTTTTCCTTTTCAGCAGTATCCGCATGCTTGTTGGCGTCACGACGAACATTGCGGATCGCCACACGTGACTCCTCCGCCAGTTCCTTGATACGAGACGCCATCTGCTTACGTCGCTCTGTTGACAACGGCGGCACATTTAGACGAATCACACGCCCGTCGTTGTTCGGCACCATCCCCAGTTCACTGGAAATGATCGCGCGTGCTATTGCATCCAGTGTGGTTGTATCAAAGGGACGAATCAGGATCTGCTGTGGTTCCGGACAACTGATGTTGGCGATCTGCTTCATCGGCGTGGGAGATCCGTAGTATTCCACCCGAACAGAATCCACCAAACCGGGATTGGCACGCCCCGTACGAATCCCCTTCAGGGCATTCATCAGTACATTGACTGCCTTCTCCATGCGTTCTTCGGCATCCAGAAGAATTTCATCCTGATCCATTGCTCTCTCTCCGGTGAACAAAAAAATGCAGCCTGTATTTTCTTCAGCGTCCCATCTCGTTCCGGGGACCGCTGGATTGCACAAATTCTTTGCGTCATGTTAACGCCACTCGCAATTTTTCCCAGCGAACAAACTCTCAGCACCCCAGTACCACCAACAAAATCTCAATCCGGCCGTTACCGCGCCAGACACGCGGGCAAACTTTGCCATTTTCCACAGCCCATGGCCGAACTTCTCTGCAAAACTGGCGGTGGCGGATCGTGCCGCCCCTTCGGCCGGTCAAACTGAGCAGTTTTTCTGACGCGAGCCGCTTGTTTTGTCAGTCATGGCCCCGGAGTTCAGGCGTATCAGCCCTGAGCCACTCGCACACGCGTTCGCAAAGACGCAAAACGCGTGCGGCCAATTCTGGCATCGCTGCCCCCTGATCTCAGGGAACACAACACAAAGGGCTGTGGATGCCGCCCCGGCATACTGCACTGAGCAATCACTTTGAGGCAGTGTGCGAATCAAACCCTGCGGACTCCGCCGAATATCCCTTTCAGCCACTTGCTGGTTGATGGCAGACGGCGAATCACGAATTCGCGGTCATCGCGGTCATCGCGGAATTACACTGGTCATTCCTGCAGCCGGTGCAATGATCCAGCCCGGTGATCTGCACGGTTTGCAACGCTGGCGAACAGAGCCCCGCATACTCACCTTCCGCGGGGCGATGCTGCAGGAAACGGCAGCATTGCCCGACGGCGTTCACAGGCGTTGTCCCTGAGCCGGGACTGCTCCGACTCGGGTTTCCGCCGAAATGGAACCTGAATGGTCAGGTTGGGTGCTCCGCTCGTGAGATCGGAAGTAGTGGGATGTCGAAAATTCACTCAGACCAGGAATGATCTGCCTCGCTCGCAGGTTGCCTCGAGCCGCACCATTTTCGTATTCCACGGTATCCATGATCTGCGTGACTGCCAGATCGCCGGTTGACCCCACTTCATAGCCTTTGTAAGCCGCGAGGCCACCTGTCCGCGTCATCTGCCATTCCAGGAAACGAACGGCATCATTCTTTTCGAACATCGAGGACAGCTCATCGAAGGGCAACACTTCAAACATGATGGCGGGGTTGCCGTCATTGTGGAAACCCGCCGCCAGGCCAATCGCGTCTTCCCTGAATTCTGTGTTTCGTAAGTGGGCGGTCAGGTCACCGGAAGACGTGCTGCAACCTGGACCTGGCCTGCTGAAACATCTTCCTGCACTGAATTCCGTCAAATGCGGGTCGCTTCCATCGACCGAAGTGATCACATTGGCGGCACACGGGCAAACTGGAAGAACGCAGAACACGATCAACCAGACTGCAATGCACGTCCGAGATTTCAGTTTCAAATCGTTCAAAGGAACCCCGCTCCGAATCTGCATTAGACAGAAGCACAGATCAGCTCTTCTGGTGGCAGCCTCGTTCGAAATTTGTCAACGGTTTTCTTCGGACAGCACGGGTATTCGGGTCAAAGGCAAACTGATGGAAAAAGGAAAAAAGTAAAAACAAGCTAAGTACAAGTGTCATCCTTAGTTCAACTTCCGTACCTCCACACAATGGAGGCGGACGCTTTTCACGTTCCTGCCCGTCCACTTGAAGCTCAAACGCAGCCAACGCTGCCGAGGGCCGTTCAATTCGCGCCAAGTGCCCCCTCCCGGCCTTCTTTTTGTAATTCAAGTATTTCGGTGCGTCTTTGAGCCTGATTGATCTCGTAAACTGAAAAGAGTGAGCCCTGCGAATGATTTGTTCCCCCCTGTAGCTTTCCGCGCGGGTGTTTGAGTCATTGGCCACTCAATGCATCGGCGAGCGAAGACTTTGGCCGTAATGCGGAAGCAAGTGAATCCCGAACGGCCTCTTGACATCATTGAAAGTGGCTATTCTGCCCAATAAGGTAAAGCCCGAAACTGTCTGAGCAGTAACGAACACCATCAGACAGGCTCTCCGCGGTGAATGGAACGGCGGGCGTTGAAAGACTGATCAGGAACCTGATAAGAGGCCCATGCGATGGGCTCAGTACGCAGGCCGGGGCCGCACACGAATCGGGAACAAATAAAATGACCGGTGCGTGGTCGTAACAGAAGTCGGAGGGGCTCACAGTAGCGACTAAACCGGGGAACTGTGGTGGAGAAAGACGCCCAGTTGACAATATCTTTGCTCAGGAAAAGAAAAACGCCGCCTGGACGAGAGTGGCGCAACGGACAACAATAAAACCGGCTACTCGACTGACCTTCCAGAGCCCCCGGAGTTTCGTCGAGGCGTGAATTTTATTCCGAAAGTGTCTGCATTGAGGTGGAAGTTTTGGCGAAAAGCCAGGCAGGAACTTGCGAAGGCGTCGGTCAAAGGGTATCTGCAACGCCTCGGCCTTCGATTGCTACAACACGGCTCACTGCCTGCCTGCGTGAACTGCGGTCGAAAATTTTCAGGGAAGCCGGATACGGGAAATCCGCCCTTCCGTTTTGAAGAGTGCAAAGGATCCGGATCATACCGCCCCTTTCCGACTCAACCAAAATATCCCCTGTGAGTTCTCTTTCCCATTGTTGACGAGGAACTGGTGTGCTGGGAGTGCGAGTCTCCCGCCGTGCTGCGTCGTCCAGCTTCGCGACCGTGCTTTAGTATGGCTGTTCGCGTGTCAGCGCAGCTGGAGCTTCGAGCTCCCATTGGCGGGCGAACCCTGGGAATTCCCTGATGCCGCCACGCCCTCCCCAGCCCAGCGGCCCCTGTCAAGCAATCCCCATCAAATCCTCACAACGCCGCTTCGCAGGGAAGACTGGCAAGCAAACCCCTGTCAGCACGGTGCCTGGAAAATGACTCCACAGGTGGATGGCCGCAGCAGCAGCGTGACGCAGCGCTGTGTCGTTCCCAGATTGACTTTTCCGAAGTCCTGATCGCAGGCAAACCCTGACATCAACCTCCTCCTCGGGCGCTTGTTCCGCATCGAGCGTGTAACTGTCAGATCCATTTGATAGACTCTGAAGCAGGGTTCTGGTTGTCGATCATTCCATGACGGGGATGAGCTATGCGGTCTGTTCTCTGCGTGTTCTGTTTGCTGTTGGCACTGAATACTCGTTCGCTGGCGCCTGCTCAGGCACAGGTGAACTCTCCGGATTCACCAAACACTGCGAATGCCGGTACGGTGACACCTGCGGCATCAACACATCTGCTGAATACTGATGCAGCGAACCCGTGGTATCCGGACACTGAATTTCCCGTTCGACTCACGACGCCTCAGTGGATTGGCGAGCCTGATGTTGATGCTGTGATTGTGCTGGCGATCGATGACATGCGCGATCCGGCAAAGTACGAAAAGTATCTGCGTCCCATTCTGAATCGTCTGAAACAGATCGATGGACGCGCTGGTGTCAGCATCATGACAAATGAAGTGAAGCCCGAAGATCCTCAGCTGCAAAGCTGGATCGGAGAAGGCCTCAGCCTCGAATGCCACTCTGCTGATCATCCGTGTCCGCTGCTGCAGGGCGGAGATTTTGCAAAAGCGAAATCCACATATGATCGGTGCATTGATCTGATGGCACGCATTCCCGGAAATACTCCGGTTGCCTTTCGAACTCCGTGCTGTGATTCCCTGAACACTGTCAGTCCCCGTTTTTATGCCGAGATTTTCAGTGGCCGTACTGCGGATCAGCGTTTTCTTCAACTGGACTCATCGGTCTTTACGTTCTTCACGTCCGAAGATCCAGAGCTGCCTCGGGAACTGGTGCTGGATGCCAACGGAAACGAACGCTTCCTGAAATACTTGCCCAAAGGCAACAACTATGGCGGCAATAAGCACGACCATTTCGTCAACTATGTGAAGAACTATCCCTATCCGTGGGTCATCGCGGACTCGTGCTGGCAGATTCCCTGCCTTGCGCCCAGTGACTGGTCGGCGCAGCATCTGCACGGTGCGAACAATCCGATCACCGTGGACGACTGGAAAGCTGCGATTGATTTGACGGTGGTGAAAAAAGGTTGTTTCAGCCTTGTGTTCCATCCGCACGGCTGGATTCGTCCGGAGCAGGTGGTGGAACTAATTGACCATGCTGTGGCGAAGCATGGCCGCAGGGTCAGGTTTCTGAACTTCCGCGACGTCGCTGCAAGGCTGAATCAGGCATATTCCCAGGGCGCGACACTGCGTGAGAAAACTCCGGCTTTCGTGGCAGACGTTGCCATGGCGCGGCAGACTGGTCCTTCCCCGCTCGCCGCACTGACCCCGCAGGAAACTACCGAGCTGCAGGAAATTCTGCAGTCACCGGAACAGTATGGGTTACCGGCAATTCGTCGGCCTGACGGAACTCACAACGGGTTTTTTATTCATGACGGACATCTTTGCTGGCAGAATGAAGACACTGCGAAACTTCCGGACCTGCTGCATCGTGTTTCCTTTGAAACAGCACTGATGACCCTTCGACGCCGCAAGGCCCAGGCTGCCTACCCTGCCGTACCGGTCGGAGCCGCGGTCGTGGACATTACTCCTGATTTTCCGGTTCGCCTGACCGGTTATGGAAACCGATTGAAGGAATCTGATGGCGTGGCCGTGCGGATCCATGCCCGGGCCATGGCCATTGGATCACTTGACGACATTCGTGCGGTGATGGTGACCGTTGATAACTGCGGTGTGCCTCTGGAAATGACGGAGCAGATTTATCGGAGGCTGGCGGAAAAGTATCAGCTGCCACGCGAGCGTTTTGCTGTCAGCTCCACGCATTCCCATTCTGCGCCATGGCTGCGAGGATTCGCGCCGAATATCTTTCCGGATGTGCCTGAAGACCATGCCGCGCGGCTGGAAAAATACCAGCAGCAGCTGACGGATAAACTGGTGGAGGTAGTGGAACAGGCATTTTCCCGGCAGCGGCCCTGCTGGCTATCGCTGGGCTACGGTGAAGCAGGTTTTGCGATGAATCGCCGAGCTCTCGCCCAGGGCAAATGGACCGGCTTCGGAGAGGTTCCGGATGGTCCGACAGACAAACGGGTCCCTGTGCTGGCTGCACATGACACCAAAGGATCACTGCTGGCGGTGCTGGTGAATTATGCCTGCCACTGCACAACAGAAACTGGCGAGTTCAATCAGATCAGCGGTGACTGGGCCGGTTTTGCCGCCGACATGCTGGAAGTGGATCATCCGGGCGCGATTGCCCTGGTCGCGATCGGATGCGGTGCGGATGCGAATCCTTCGCCCCGCGGAACGCACGAGCAGGCGCGAACACACGGACGCACTTTGGCGAACGAAGTGAATGC
>CAIQIE010000224.1 GCA_903871805.1 uncultured Planctomycetaceae bacterium
ATCGTTTCAATCCGCGCCCCGCGTGCGGGGCGAAACACCCGTACACAGAAACACTGCGGGCAGTTTTAGTGTTTCAATCCGCGCCCCGCGTGCGGGGCGAAACCCGACTTTGCCCGCGCGAACGGTCTCAAAGTATCGTTTCAATCCGCGCCCCGCGTGCGGGGCGAAACCGTCTCATCATAACTTGTTTGAGGCATTTGACAACGGTCTGGGGTTTCGCGAACGGGTCGTGCGAGTAGCCCGAAAATTGGCGCGTACGCAGCGGACATTTCATAACGACCTGACCTGAAACAAGTTACGATTGTCGCGATCCTACCGCGATTTACCTGCTATCTGCACGTTCGCGAATGCAAATCCCCCACTGATGGGACGTCGCGAAACGTCAATAAATCATAGGCCCATCAAAGTCGATCGAGGGTTTAACACCAATGTGCTCCACACGATGCTTCCACTCGTTTCCCAACATGTAAAATCGAAGGCTGTCTTTATCAGGGTTGATTTTATCGATCAGCTGCTGTCGCAACTGCACATATTGCTCATTGTTTACTGAACACTCAAAAACCGATTTCTGGACACGCTGTCCGAAGTTAAGGCAGGTTTTGGCCACGTTCCTCAGTCGCCGCTGACCAACAGGGTCTCCGGTTGCCACGTCGTAGGTTACCAATACCAACATGACAGCTTCTCCTTCACAGTCGCTTCATGGACGCCGTCGTGTGCCCCCTGGCAGCGTTTATTTCCACGAAAATGGCGGATACGCATCAGCGTCACCGCGTAAAAATCGGGCCATCAGCCTTGCCTGGATCAGCGGCACTAATCCCAGTGTCATTTTTTCACGCAGGAACGGATGCGTGATTTCCTCCTGCTTCCGTTTTTGATAAGCACTGACCAGTTCTTTGCGTGTCGATTCATCCATGCAAATTCCGCCCCCTGGCTCTGCGATAAACCCCGCTGGCTTGATTTGCTGCCGATTAATCAGCGACAGCACCACGCGATCGACAAATACAGCACGCAGTTCCTCCATCAAATCCAACGCAAGGCCTGGCCGCCCGGATCGGTCGCGGTGCAGAAATCCCACGGCTGCATCGAGACCGGCCGATTCACAAGCACTTCTCAAATCGTTGGCCAGCATCGAATACATGAACGAAAGCATTGCATTGATATTGTCCAGTGGCGGGCGGCGCGTGCGAGTGGTAAAGACAAAATCGTTTTTTTGGCTGGTGATCAGGTCATTGAAAACTTCGAAGTAATCCGCTGAAGCATCACCTTCTACCCCTCGCAATTGATCTATGCTAAGATCCGCCTGCAGGGTGCGAAGACGCATATCAATTCGGTTTGCGATCTTTTCAAGACGAATTGTGCTTTCGGATTCTGCCTGATCCCGGACGGCACGCCGCAAGACAGTGCGGTAGTTTGACAATTTGCCGATTATGCACGCTCGAGCGATAGCCGCTGCGGCCTTAGGATCATCCGCACGCCGATACTGCTCCCGTCGCAGCAGGACGTTGCCCGGAGTGAAACCATTGACGGCAGCCAGAAAGCGACCATTGACCGTCATGAAACTAATCGCGATTCCCTTCTTCGCGCAGGCCCCCAGAAGCTGCGGACTGCAGGACACTTGCCCCATACAGACAATGGCTGCCACATTAATCATGGGCAACCTCATTCGATCCTTCTTTTCGATCCGTATGACAATTGTATCACTGTCTTTTCTGACGTATGCGCCCTGAGTCATGACAAACAGTGTGTTCAAATGCGTCTTCATGAAGGGCCTCGCTAACCCTGCTCGTTGCGTGACGCGAAAAGCAGTCCGGAAAGATACTCCGTGGCCGCTTTTTGCTCACCCCACACTCGCGGCATACACGTTTCCAGCAACGAGCAGCCTTTACATCGGGACTTCCACACTGCCTGAGGTGTCACCTGGGTGCGAAAAATTTCGTGGAGTCTGGCTGCCGCGTCGGTAGTAAGCTGACGCAGGCGGTCGTCAAACACCACTTCGCGACGTTGCTTACTGTTGATGTGGAATATTGCCCCAAGCGACACGGGCTGTTTCAACATCTCCTCAAGGCACATTGCCTGAGCACATAATTGAACGTCGTCGTTGTCCCACCTCCGTTTCTTCCCCCTCTTGAAGTCTACCGGATAGGGTTGAACGGATGCTCCTGATGAGTCGTCGGTCCTGAATTCCACGAGATCTGCTTTGCCAATCAACCCAAGGCTGTAAGACGCCAAAAGCATACCCGTCACGCGACGGGTATCACCACGTTTCAAGTTTGCAGTCTGGTCAACCCTGCGATGGGCGTATATCCCTTCCGTCGTATACCGATTGTCATACCAGATCTGCTCTACCGAATGCAGGGCAAAACGACGCTCGCAGAACAGAAGATCATTCAGGTAATGCAACGGCAAAAGCTCGTCGTCAGCGTATTGGGGGGAATTCTGCAGCAACGTCGACTCCTGCAAACACATCTCCGGTGTTATTCGACTTTATGACAGCTTTACTGACGATGGCAAACATCCCTGCCACAGTGATGACTCCGCGAACATAACAGACTCTCCCCGACTGGCCAGCATCCCCCGCTGCGCCGTTGTCGGGTTATCCCACTTAGCAGGGCCCACATCCAATCCCCTTTTTTCGCAAGGAATTGAATTATTGACTGTTTCCCAAGTCGCCCGCTGCTGAAATTTCACACGCAATAGTGTTCCGCCAGTCGCAGAGCTATCAGTCACTGCCGCCGAGACAGCGGTGCCCCGAGAAATGCAAGCGTCTGACTCACATTCCCGGGCAGCAAACGTAATCAATCAGCCCACAAAACGGTGTAGACGGACGGATGCAGGCATTCCTTCTTCATTGATTCGGATTCGCGACCGGTATTCGTCGAAGCTTCGTGGAGCACCGTCGCCACCAAATCGATCAATTTGAATCCGGTCGAATAATTCATGGGCTTGAGCATTGCCAAGCATGGAATCATGCTCAAAAACATACAGGCCCCGAGTGCACATCAGTCCGCGACTTGCAGAACGATCAAGTTCCCACATGGCGCCCTTCATTGCGTCCCACAACAGTTGCAAGTCATCGCCCGTGAATCCTGTATCACGGGCAAGATAGGGGTTGATGAAACCATGACACAAATACAGGCCGTAGGGCACCGTGTGTTTGCGTCCCATAGTTCCCGTAATCGAACCATCCTTTTGTGATTGTTTTCGGGCCTCCTCCTCAGTGGTTACCGATTTTCGGGTAATCGAAAATTCGAGTGGGACAATCGGATCAATCGACCGAGCAAACGTGATCTGCACTGGTCCCCGCACCTGACCACAATTCACTCCAGTCGTCATGACGGCACCAAATGCTCGAATATCATAAAAGTTTTGACACATCCACGCCCTTGCCCTGGCGGTGTTGTCAGCCTTTCCCCTCCCATCCTTTTCTTCCTTTGACACAGCGGCATCGTGGGCTCGCTGATGCTGCAAATTCAGAACACGATTTTCGTAGGTTGCGTCCTGAGTCTGAAAATACAGTTCGCAGCCTGGGCGGTCCCCGGCGAGGACCGAAATCGCGTTGCGAATTTTCCGTTTCAGGCAGCCATCAGTGACCAGTCCCTGAAGGGATTGTGGGTCGATGCGCGGCAGGTTGCCCGCATCAGGATCGCCATTGGGATTGCCATCCTGCACATCGAACAGGAGCACGAACTCATAGCGACGGTTAACGCAGGCTGACGCGGTTTCAGTAGTCATATACACTTTTCCTTAGGATTGATGGCAGTTTTGTGCAAAAACGAATCAAAGGTTCCGATTTAAGTGCCGACGATCGGGGTGCAAACACAATTGCTATATTGGATTAAGCGGCTATCCTGGCGTGGTCGCGGACGCTTCGAGCAAGGCTTCTGCTTTCTTCGCCTTTCGCTCGGCAATTTCCTGAAAACGCCTGGCTCGCTGGTGATAATATCCAAGCGCAAAACGTCCCTGATCCTGCAGCACCAGTTGTCCACTCGGCGGCGAAGCCGGCAGAAGCGAAACAATCTCAGAGAGTAACTTGTCATTATTAATAAATGCGCCTGGTTTCTCTGATTTCAGTTTTCGAAGGTGATTCTGTGAATTCGCAAAGAGTCGACTGAATACCAGTGCCGGTGCCGCACTGAAGGTGGCGTAAAACTTGTCGACGACACTTGCATTCACATCGCCGAGCGCATCGTATTGAATCTGTTCGAAGACAGCGAGAAGTCTGCCGTAAATATACGCAGGATGGTGATCATCTGCATTCAGTGTTTCCGTCATCTGGAGCCCCTTTCGGATAAGAATCAACTTGATAAGTGCCATACGCGGCGCGCAAAAGCCAATTGCCCCCTCCGCTCGCAATCGCCGCAGACAGGCATTCAGAATGGAATCACTGACCGGCCCCCCCTGAATGGCTGCGGTCATCAGTCTGGCAGGAGTATCGGGGGCGACGCTTTCACTATCCATTGCCGTCGCGTCGGCCAACTGCGAGAGCGGAAAGAGGCTTGTCGGAAATCCCTGGCCCTCCTTAGAAATATCCGCGATGGACAGATCGTGAAACCAACCGGCAAATGCCTTTTGAATGGCGAAAAGGGTCGTTTCCAGATAGTCGCGAACAAATACCCGAGCGGAATTCCCCGATAGTGTTAGCAGATAGAAGGCATCCTGCATCGTCGCAACCGAAGCCTCCTTTCCTTTCCATATCGTGGAGAGCAGCGAATGCACCTGCTCCGGATCGGGCACGAACAACACCATAAATTGGTGATTGTGCTGCTCGCGAGTCCAGAACAGAAACATGACTTTGCCAACGCGATGACTGCTGGTTTTTCCTTGCAATCCGTTGGCGATAAGTGCATTCAGCGCGCGAGTGAAACCATCAATCCCTTCGGGCGACACCATCGAGGACTCTGCGCCGCTCAGATTGAAACTATCCGCGGCGTCCAAACCCGTGACCAGATAAGCATCTGCCCGGCAGCCAATAGGGACAAGCCCTTTGATCTTGGTTTTTACAGACACCCCGATAGTTGTCTCACGCCCTATAACCTGACACAGTCCACGTGTTCCCGCAGCCTGCTGCACGGCGAAGTCTCTCTCAAAAAACTGACGCCACCAATTGCGAACGTCTGTTCGCTCAAGCAGGCATTTCCCCATGTCCGCTGATAACGCCAGGGTGCAAAGATCACTTTCAGACAATCCCAATGACTCAACGGCCACGCAAAGTCGTTCCGCAATGTCCGGATCGGCGTCCAGACACGCGGCAAACTGCAGCAGCGGTGACAGATCCTCAGCATTGAGTTCTGCGACGGCATGCCGCAGGAAACGCCAAAACGTGGTCCGCTGAGATGCAAACTTAGCACGCTTATCGTCGTCAATGAGCCGATCCACCGGGAGTACTCGTGCAATTGTGTCCGTGAGAAAAAGAGCGGGCTTTTCTTTGCCAGCTGCCGCCGGATCAGTGGTTTTCCAATTCCCAAGCGTATCACGAACGACGGGACGGACGGGTACGGGCAAGGATCTGCCCCCAGACAGGATCACTTTTGCAGGCAACTTGCCGCGGGCCGCTTTCTCTACTCGCTCACGCAAATCATGCAAGCCAAGGAAGTTCCCCTCACCGTCTATGTCTATTCTGCATGCAATCTGCCGGATCACAACCGACGGGTCTTCGAGCAGGGATTCCCTTGCGGCAAGCTCGTACAAACGCTGCAAGATCATGCTGTCACCTCCGTTTCACTTCGCCAGCCCCGCACGATCACTGGCTGTTCCCCATTGTTTCCGGGAGACATTACGTCGCAGTGCAGCTGTCCTTTGCAAATCGTCGCCTCAAAGAACCCTGGATGATGTACCCCGTCACGTCCAAATTGCACGTCGTACAACATAAAGCCCAACGCTTGATTCCAGTTGACCACAGTCTCCGTCCCATTCGGTGGTGCAAAGCTGCAGGCAAATTCACGACAACCAAGATAGGGTCGATGAAAACACTGACCTTTTGCTGCGCGCCGATTGAACATTGCGACATACTTTGCAACGCTGTCCTGCCCCGGCTCTTCGTCACTATCCGACGGACGCTGCCGTGGCTGGTTGGCTCGTTTTGTCAATACCGGATTGGCATCGATGATGTAGGCGACATGCTGCAGCGCCAGCGTGTTACGCTGCGTCCGATGTTGCCCCTGAGCCCCTTCGCGGCCCGCCGAATCAACAAAATATGGCTGGAATTTGGTAGGGTCGCGGATCCAGGTGCCGACAGTGTTACTGGAAATTTTGTCCTGTATCTCGTTGCGAAACATGGAAATCAAACGATACGGCTGTGCTCTGGCGGCATCCGGAAACCCTTCCGGAAATGCCGGCTCAATCGCCGTAATGCTACGAATGTTCCAACGCATCTGAGGCTTAAACAGGATTGCATCCAGCACACCGCGAGCAGCGGACGGCGTCATGAACGGATAGGACATACGCTCGACCTTCAATTCCGGACGAGTAAAAATCGCAAATTCGCCCCAGACTTTGAGCGAAACAGAAAGAGACATTGAACGCACTCCCTGAAAACACTGCGATATCCCGGCATTCCGCACATACTATTGCGGTCTTCGCCTGATCGTTACACGTATTCGCCGCAAAGTACGACAAACCAACGATTGTCATTTCATGGTGTGGTTTTATTTCGTGGCGATCACGACCAGCTGGAATACACTACATATTAAAACATCAAATTCAAAACCAAATCGCTAATAAAATTCAATTAAAATCATCATACCGTGACATTCATGGTTACCAACTTAAGCCATCAAGCAATGTCTCCCGGTGCTCATGTTTTTCTGCCGATAAAGGTAGACAAGAGCAAATACTCTCCCGTTGCTCCGGGACAAGCAGTTGTTGTACTTGCAGCTGACAAGTCTTTGGTGCCAGAATTAGATAAGAAGCAGGGAATCCGCAGCTTCAGGGTTCAGGCCGATTTCGTCATCGTAGGGGCCGTACCAAACAGGCTGGCGAATGTTCTCACTGATGACCGCGATTGAGTGTTTTTGCTTTTCCATTTCGTAATTCCGTAAATTCAACTGGAACGGTGATAACCTTCGAAAGTTCGCGCGACTTGGATCGCGCCGGACGGCATTTATCAGTTTTTCCACGAGCTCCCGGTGCTGTTCCCAGGTCGCAACGGTTATCGACGAACTGTCCTGACTAATCAGTTGATACTTCTCGGCAACGTCGGAAAAATTGAAGTTGCGACGACTATTTTGAATCTCGGATTTATCCAGAGACCCAGTGTGATAAAGTCTGGTGTAGTATTCGCTAATGTCTTCCGGCGAATCAATTTGTGGCAACCGACCGGCATTTAGGAAATGGTTCTCCAGCGTCGATCTTCCAGCCGCATACCACCTGTCCGGAGGAAAATATCGCTGCGGGTCGTTCGTTGCGGCAAGACTTCGAAACACAAAAACATGTCCATCCGTCAGCCCGTGTTCGTCGCGTAGCGTGCCCTCACGATTACAACGTCCAGCTGCCTGAATGAGCGATTCAAGCGGCGCCATCTCCCGGAAGACAGCCGGAAAATCAAGATCGACTCCTGCTTCAATCAATTGTGTCGAGACCAGAAAACATCGTTTCCTTGCCCGAAGGCGATCACGCACAGTCTGAAGAATACCGAAACGGTGAGAAGGACACATACTGGTTGACAGATGAAAAACACCCTCGTTGAATCGTTCACGAAGAACGGCAAACAGCTCTCGCGCCGCACGACGTGTGTTTACAATTGCCAGCGCCGCCGGTGAAGCATTGCCCGACCGATGTAAACTTTGGGCGGTGGCCTCCATATTCTGGGCGATTTCCGTCCAGTCGCAGGCGCTTTCTGTCGTGTCGG
>CAIQIE010000225.1 GCA_903871805.1 uncultured Planctomycetaceae bacterium
ACTGCCAACGCAGACCAGTTTTTGTGCCATAGACAAGGTTCTGGTCGTGGGCAGCGGCCGCGTCTGTTGAAATCAGGCAACAAAGCCGTGAATTTCATGAAATATTGCGGACGTTCCGGAATCTACTGGCAAAGTTGCTTGAAAACACAGAAAAACAACTGGCGTGCCCGCCAGGTAAAACTGTTATTTCCTCTGTTCCTGCTGACCATGGTTTCGGCGCAAACCAGGGCAATTCAGTTGGACGCAGAGGCTCGCTTCAGTATTCTTTCCCGTGGGTAGCTTGCCTGCAAATCATCCGCCGTTCGTTCACCAGGCTGCCTGAAAGACATTGTCTCAGAGAATTGTGTGCGAAGTCGCCTTGAGATTTACTGTTTTCCGAATTCCACTGACGGGAACTTTTCCATGGTTATTTTCGGTCGATTGCCCGCTCTGCTGCTTGTGATACTCACTGTGTGTGCAAAGCCTGCATGCAGTGATCCTGCTGACGAAAAGGCGTCGGTGCCTGTCCAGGTCAAGGCCAGTCAGGATGACAAGGGATGGGAGCCATTATTCAACGGAAAAGACCTTGAAGGATGGAAGGTCACCAACTTCGGCGGTGAGGGCGACGTGCTGGTGGAAAAGGGCGATGTGGTGATCACTCAGGGAGCCGACCTTTCCGGGATACATACCGAGAAGAAACTGCCTAAGTCCAACTACGAAGTGCAGTTTGAAGCGATGCGCGAGGCTGGTGGTGACTTTTTTGCCGGCCTAACCTTTCCGATCCAGGACAATTTCTGCTCACTGATTGTTGGTGGCTGGGGTGGTGGAGTGTGTGGCATTTCCAGTCTGGACGGAATGGATGCTTCAGAAAATGAAACGACCACCTATCAGGCTTTTGATAAAGGTAAGTGGTACAAGATCCGCCTTGTGGTGCGTGACAATCACATCAGCGCGTGGATTGACGATTCGCAGATTGTGAATGCTGACACCACCGGTAAAAAGATTGGTGTACGATTTGAAGTGGAACGTTCCAAGCCCTTTGGATTTTCAACATACTCCACGACTGCCCGCATTCGCAACGCCCGTATTCGCACTCTGCCTGCGGAGAAGGCCGAAAAAGCGGAAAAAGAAACGCCTTCAAGGTAGATCTGTTCCGGTGTCTTCCGGTATTCCCTGACTTCCTTCCTGTTCTTTCAGAGTCCAACCTGTGCCAACTGCTGCTTTTGCCTACGAACCGCTGTTTGATCTGGGTGCTGATGAGACCTCTTACAGAAAACTGACCGGGGACTTCGTTGATGTCCGATCATTTCAGGAGAAAGATGTTCTCTGTATCGACCGGCAGGCGTTAACGCTGCTGAGTTCGCAGGCATTTCACGATATCAACTTTTTCCTTCGTCCGGCTCATCTGAAACAGGTGGCTGCGATTCTGGAAGACCCGGAGGCATCGGAAAATGATCGGATGGTGGCGCTGACCATGCTGCGCAATGCGGATGTGTCCAGCAAGGGTGTCTTGCCGTTCTGTCAGGATACCGGTACGGCAACGATCCTGGGAAAGAAGGGACACCTTGTCTGGTCTTCCGGCGACGAGGAGGCATTGTCGCGGGGTGTTTACGAGGCCTACACGGAAAACAATCTCCGATATTCTCAGAACGCTCCGTTGACCATGTGGGAGGAAAAAAACACCAACACCAATCTTCCGGCCCAGCTGGATCTGGCCGCGTGTGACGGCAGCGACTATCGCTTTCTGTTTGTGGCGAAGGGTGGTGGATCAGCCAACAAGTCGTACCTGTACCAGGAAACTCGCGCTATCCTCAGCCCCAAAGCACTTGTTGAGTTTCTGACATCAAAGATGGTCTCACTGGGTACCGCCGCCTGTCCGCCGTATCACCTGGTGTTTGTGATTGGAGGAACTTCCGCCGAAGCGACACTGAAAACCGTCAAGCTGGCGTCCACGAAATACCTGGATCATCTGCCCACGACTGGCAGTGCCGGCGGACGGGCTTTCCGTGATCTGGAACTGGAAGCACAGATGCTGGAATCTGCCCGCAACTGTGGAATCGGGGCGCAGTTTGGTGGAAAGTATTTTGCTCTGGACGTCCGAGTCATTCGATTGCCTCGCCATGGAGCGTCGCTGCCGGTGGGGATTGGCGTGTCGTGCAGTGCGGACCGTCAGGCCAAGGGAAAGATCACCAGAGACGGTGTGTTTCTTGAGCAGCTTGAGCAGCAGCCAATTCAGTACGTTCCGCAGTCTCTGCGGGAACAGCGTGATACCAGTGCTGTGCGAATTGATCTGAACAGACCGATGGCGGACATTCTTGCGGAACTGAATCAGTACCCTGTCACCACGCGTCTGCTGCTGAACGGTCCGATTGTTGTTGCCCGTGATATTGCTCATGCAAAGCTGAAAGAGCGTCTGGATGGTGGTCAGGCACTGCCAGAATATTTCAAAAACCATCCGGTGTACTATGCGGGTCCGGCCAAGAAGCCAGAGGGCTATGCGAGTGGATCGTTTGGCCCGACAACGGCTGGGCGCATGGATTCTTATGTCGATCTGTTCCAGTCCCGGGGTGGCAGCATGGTGATGATAGCGAAGGGAAATCGAGGCCGTCAGGTGACGGACGCCTGTAAGAGCCATGGGGGATTTTATCTGGGAAGTATTGGCGGCCCGGCAGCGATTCTGGCAAAGGAAAATATTCGTTCGGTAGAAGTTGTGGAGTTTCCTGAACTGGGTATGGAAGCCATCTGGAAGATCGATGTCGTCGACTTTCCGGCGTTTATTCTTGTGGACAACAAGGGCAACGACTTCTTTGAAACCGTGGGTGGGGGCTGTTCGCACTGACCGTCAAAATCCGAAGAGGGCTTGCCGTGCGAGCCTTCTTCGGCTGGGTCGTTTGGACTTCTCTTTGAACGTCAGGCCTGTTTTTCGGCATTGACTTTCAGTCGGGCGCGATCGATGGATTCCACCACCGCCTGAACGTACTGTTGATCTGAAAATGGACTCATGATGTACGACTTCAGTGCCACAACCGGTTTTCCATACTCGGTTTCGCGGTAGCGGTCTGTCATAGAGATCACAACGCCTTCTCCCTGAAGTGCCTCGGTCTGGACAGCGCGAAAGATCCTGCGGTTGTATTCGTTGTACTGCTGCAGTTTGTCTGCAAAGTCAGCGTTATTCTGTTCCAGTCGCGGGAACTCAAAGGTGTCCACGTCATCCGGATAGACACGAAACAGCGTGACGGGGCCGAAGTTTTCCGGGTTCATGACACTGATTGCCGGGTGGGCTGCCAGTCGATTGCGGAGCGTCTCGGCCATTGTGACCAGGTGTCCCAGCAGAGTCCGCAGTCCGGTTTTTCCCAGCATCTGCAGGGCTCCCAGTGCGGAGAGCGGTCCACTGCCTGAGCGACTGGTTTCCAGTGTAAATCTGCCGGGATTGTAATGACCGGACTGAAACAGGTACGGCGTTGTGGACTGATCACGGGTCACCAGTTTCAGATCACAGGCGTCGCGCACAAAAAACGCACTGCTGATATAGGGCACAAATCCGGTTTTGTGGTAATCCACACCGATGGAATCTGCCAGATTCAGATGCCGAATGCGTCGATTTGTACCTGCCAGATCCCGCAGTGTGCGATCCGGAAACTGCAGCGGATTTGATGTAAAATCGTAATCACTGAAGACGCTCCATGCCCATCCGATGACCGCATCGGCATGCAGGTGTGGCACGTAATCCAGCGAAAATTCGTGCACCAGAGTGTCACGTAGTTCCCGCATTTGTTCGAGATTATCCAGGCCGAAGGCATCTGTCGTGCCCGTGGTGGCCACGATGCAGGCAATCTTACGTCCCTCTCGCAGCAGGCGACGCAGTTCGGATTCCAGCAGGCACATACGAATTTCATTGTTGGGAGCTGACGGAATGGAAACCACATTTCTGAGTCCCAGCCCCAGCCAGGAGGCTGCGGTCTTGTTGGCATAGTGACTTTGGCTGGAGCAGACGACGACAGGAATGTCTCCTTCAAAGCCATTCTGGAACGTTCCCGGCAGTGCCTTTTCGATTCCCAGTCGAATGGCGTACAGCAGTGTTCCTGTACCTCCAAACGTGAAGACGCCGCCGGAGCGTTTTGGGTCATAGCCCATCAGGGCTGCCGTCATGCTGATCACTTCAGCTTCTGCAAAAGCCACTCCCCGACTGGCCTCCTCACCGCAGATATTCGGATTGTAAATGGCTGGCAGCAGTGTTCCCAGAATTCCCGGGATGCAGGGGGGTGGAATCACATTGATCTGTGACCGCGGATGTCCCCAGATAAACATACCTTCCAGATGATCGACCAGTTCTCGGGACACGCTTTCCACTGTTTGCATGTGTTCCTGAACCGTGCATTGCGTCGCGAGGGAAAAATCGATCTCGCGTGGTTCACCCAGAATCGGGCGTTGAGATTTCATGGCATCCACGCGATCCAGTGCACGCAGGACCGAGAACACGAACCATGCGTCGTGTTCCTGATCAGAAACCGGCTGGGGAAATGCTCGCCGAAGCGTTTCCAGATGTTTGCGGTAGAGACTCATAATTCCCCCATGATTAAAAAGGGCGTTGTCCAGCCGGGACGCAGTGGAAATTAAAGCCGGCGATCAAAGACGCTGAGAGCCGGGAAAACGAAAGTATACGTCCTGACTGAATTTGCCGCTGCGGAAATTCCCGCTGTCGGCTCCCCACTTTCTTTCGATGCCGCTGCAGCGTACTATCAACAATTGTGCAACTCGCGGTACAGGGGCATTTTAGCAGAAATTGTCATGAACAGTGTTTCTGACGTCTTCAGGCTTGGACGAAATCTCACAGTCTTCCCCGTTGTCCATGGAAGTGGCGACAGTGCGGTGGAAGTGCGTCGGCTGATGCTCAACAGCAAATTTTCCTGCCTTGCGGTCCCATTGCCGGCGTCTTTTCAGGCCGACGTTGAGTACGCCGTAGACTGTCTGCCACAGGTTTCCGTGGTGCTTCAAAGGCAACCGATTTCCAGTTTCCAAACGGCAGCGCCTGATTTCAGCGACGCGATGGAAGTGGCCGAGACGCCCGTGGAAATGGACTCCGAGGCCCGCAGTGCCAGCTACGTTCCGATTGATCCCTGTCAGCCCGTCATTGCTGCGCTGCGGATTGCCCGACAGGAACGCATGGCACGAGCATTTATTGATATCGAAACAGACAATTACATCCCGCAGTCAAGCATTCTTCCCGACCCTTATGCTTTAAAACGTGTCACTCCCGAGCAATTTGCGGCGGCCGTTTTGCCTGCGCTGCCTGCACCATCGGACGAAGACCAGTGGAATCGTTTAAGGTGGATGGCTGCAGAACTGCATGCACTCTCTGCGAAATATGAATCCGTCCTGTGCCTTTGCAGTCTTCCGGACTGGCCCTGGCTGCGTGATCTGTTCAATTCGGCGGTTGATCGTCCTGCGACACCGGAGTGGTCCGAGACCCCAACGGAGCTTTACGGAGTTTCCCCGCGAACGCTGACCTTTGTGTTGGGCGAACTTCCTTTTATCACCGGGCTCTACGAGCAGGCTCGCGTGGATCTGGATGACGACGAAAATCTTTCCATCGATGGAATCAAGGCCCTGATGGTACACGCACGGGATCGATACCGTCAGGAATTTGGAACGCGAGCCCGTCGAATTACTCCCAGCCTGCTGTCCAGATGTCTCAAATACATCCGCAATCTTTCGTTGATTGAACGACGCTTTACGCCGGATCTGTACACCCTGGTTGTGGCAGCCAAACAAACGGCTGGCGATCAGTATGCCGTGCACGTTGCAGAGACAGCGCGGGAGTATCCGTGGACACCTGTTGAGGCCTTTCCGCAGGTTCGGTTTGGTATCGATCGCGCGGGACTGCCGGATGGCACGGAACTGCTGCCGCTCAGTCGCCTTCCCGGGCCACCGGTGGTCTGGAGAACATGTCAGCTGAACACGCGGCCTGACCCCCGTACCATTTATAAATGGCAGAAATCCTGGGATCCGCACGGACAATGCAGCTGGCCCCCTGAGGACGTCGCTGTCGAGCGCTTCCGGACTCATGTGCGTGATGTGGCACTGGACCTCATTGGGAATGATCTGGCCAAAACAGAAAAGTTCTCCGCCAGCATGAAGGATGGTCTTGATATCCGCGAAACCCTGCGAAACTGGCACACTGGTGAACTCTACGTACGAGTCTTTCCTCCGGCACGTGGAAAGATTGACTGCGTTGTGATGCTCTTTGATAGTCCCGCCGATCCGCGAAACTATCCATGGAGGATTACCTGGCATGCGGAACATCAGGATGAATCCACGTTATCCCTGTTTGCCACAAATTTTGTCCAGGAAATGGTCGGCCCCGGGATTGCACTGGCACGTTATGGTGGAGCGATGTTTCTGTTTCCTCCGCGTCCGGTTGCTGATATCTGGAGAGACCCTCAGTTTGATTTTGCGGACACACTGGAAGAACGACTGCTGGCAGCGGGGCTGCATTATTCCCGAGAAAAGCATGTCGCCCTGATGAGTCATTCGCCACCGGGGGCCGGCTGGCGGAGGCTGGCATCGAAGTACCGCAAAAAGATCGTCCACGTCCCTCTTGCCCGCTTTGGCGCCGAAACAATCGAAAAACTAAGGATTTTTCACGTTTTGAATGGGCACGAGGTCCGTTCCTATGCCGATCACTTCATCCGCAAGCCCTGACGTCTGCCACGGCTGCTGCTGTCAGTCCTGAACGATTGATCAGGTGCAACCGATTAAGTGATGTGAACAGTTCGTGAAATTCTGTTTTTTCGCTTAACGGAACGCCCGGAACCTGCCAGGATTGCCTTTTCGGGGCTTTCTGCGACTGAGCGATGTCCGCAAGGAATCACTCAGTTTTTTTGTTTCAGGAAGCCGCTCTGTTTTCACACTGTTCCCTGTGATGCGTGATCATGAAGCATCTGACGTCACTTCTGGACCTCTCGCCCGAGGATCTGTTTGCCATCCTTGATCAGGCTGCAGAACTCAAAACGCTTTTCAAGCGTGGAGAACGACCGCAGTTGTTTCCTGGTCGCGTGCTGGTGCAGCTCTTTGAAAAGCCCTCGCTGCGCACCCGAAACAGTTTCGAAGCCGCCATGATTCATCTGGGAGGATCCGGGATTTTTCTGACCACCGCAGAAGCCGGTCTGAATGGTCGTGAAAGTCTGGCAGACATTGCGAAAGTCGTCAGTTCTTTCAGCGATCTGATCACCATGCGAACATTCTCTCAAAAGCTGATCGAGGACGTTGCAAAGTACTCGTCATGTCCCGTCATCAATGGATTATCTGACGAGCGACATCCTTGTCAGGCTTTGACGGACTTGATGACCATTCGAGAATCCCTTGGTGAACTTCGCGGAAAGCACATCGTGTTCGTGGGTGACGGCAACAACGTGTCGATGTCGCTGGCCATTGCGACGGCCATGACTGGCATGAAGATGACGCTGGCTGCACCGCAGGGATTTGAGTTTACGCAGGAGTTTACGACTTTGCTGACGGATCGTTATCCTGACCATCAGGTGACGGTCTGCACTGAGCCCTTCGAAGCAGTCCGGAATGCTGATGTCGTGTATACGGACGTCTGGGCCAGCATGGGACAGGAAGACGACGCGGAGCGGCGCAAGGCTGCGTTTTCTGGTTTTCAGGTGAACGCAAAGCTGATGGCGACGGCACCGGACACCGCCCTCTTCATGCACGATCTGCCTGCGAAGCGGGGCCTTGAAGTCACAGACGACGTCATGGATGGTCCGCAAAGTCTGGTTTTCCCGCAGGCCGAAAACCGCATGCATCTTGCCAAAGGGCTTTTTGTCTGGTTGCTGAACCAGGCTGCAGTGCGTGCCTGAGATGAAACCGGCTGCAGGCTGGTATTTTTCGTGCTGAAGACGGGGGCTCGACGGCGATTTCTGTCGCTGCGGCGGCGAAGTACCACCGCACCGCTGATTGACCTGCTCCAATCCGCAGGTCATCCTTCAATTCTTGTGTGACTGTGTTTTGCTGTCAGACTGCGACTGGGTAGCCGGGAGTTCACTGGAGCTGGAACTCAAGAATTGAGACCACCATTTGCCCACGCGGCAAACCACTCTGAAACGGTGGTGAGGACAGTCCGGCAGGGGCATCGTTCCCAGGCCGCGTTCAACGCAGAAAGGCGGCGAAAGGTAACGCCATGGTGTGTTCGACAACAATTGCCCGATCACCCTGATTTCCACCACATTTTCGCAACTCAGAATATTCCTACCCCGACGCAGCGCTCTTTGCCGTTGAAACTTCCGTGCGACTCGCATGACACGGTCATCGACCGGTGGCCAGGAACCACCCCGTCCCACGTCAGCAATCCCCCAAATCTCCGAATTTTCTCAGCAAGTTTACCCGGCGGCATGATACGAACGTGTCTGCTGACCAAACGTGCTTTCTTTTGCAAGGTGCATGGCACCGGGGGCTCAATCCTCATGGCACCGGGGGCTCAATCGCTCTCGCCGCTGCCGCGACAGTGCCGCTTCATACTTCCACAGCAGATGGTCTCAATCACAAGTCTTGACCATCCTGAGGTAAGACGTTATCTTACTTTCCATGAAAACAAGAGTCTCAAGCAAAGGTCAAATCGTTCTGCCTGCTGAGTTACGGGCACAGGATAGCATTTTGCCGGGACAGCAGTTTCAACTTGAACGGCTTGAAGCCGGCCAGTATCTGCTGAAGCGAGAACCTTCCGCAGAGAACGCAGGAGTTGTGGACTGGCTGCTGTCCTGTCCGTCGAGTGACTGGTACCAGTCACTGCCTTCTGAATCGACCGACGATCTATGAAGTATCTCGTTGATGCCAATGTGCTCAGCGAGGTCACTCGGCCTGAACCGCATCCCGCGGTTGTCGAATGGCTGCGAAAGCACGAGCGACACATCACTGTGACGCCCATCGTACTGGGGGAAATCGAATACGGTATTGGACTGACGGCTTCGACTCGCAAGCGAAACGAGTTGGAACGCTGGTTTGCCGAAGGCATGAAGAGATTGCGTGTAATCGATCTCGATGCTGACACCGCATCAATCTGGGCTGCTCTGCTCGTTCGCCTCAAAAAAAAGGGAAAAGCCATGCCCGTGAAAGACAGTCTGATCGCAGCGTCCGCACTGCAGCATCACTTGACGATCGCAACTCGCAACATCAGCGACTTTCAAAATGCCGGAGTGTCGCTGTTCAATCCTTTCGAGTAGCCGGGGAACAGCACCTGCGTCGCCCGCATTCTCATGCGTTTTGGCCGTCGGAATAACGCGAACCGTTTTTTGAGCGTCTGCAGATTTCGGCCGAGTCATGGGTAGAGTGTGTCGAAAACCTCCATAAATGGTTCCGCTCCAGCGTGGGCCGTCCGAAATCGATGTCGACTCACGCGGGCGCGCAAGGCCACAGCCGAGCGATCAGCATCACGTCCTCGCGCCGGGTGTTTGCATAAAAGTGAAACGGCTCGAGTCGTCCGGTATCGGTTCTTTGTCCTGAATCGTGCGAGCGACGGCTTTGTATTTTGACGGTGATGTCAGAAGACACGGGGCTCAAGGTATGCCGCGTTGTCTGCAACCCTTTCAGGGTTGGTTGACGTTTGGGGGAAGTTCCGATGGCGGCGCTCGGCTTGCCACCGGCTATGTTCTGCCAGCCCTTCAGGCTGAAGCGGCGGGACGACAACAGGACAACGATGGATGGTTCTGTTTTCCCAAATTGCTGACTCGTGTGACTCAGGGGACCTGGCCGAAGGAAATCGTCGCCGGATGCTGATTGTTACGCCAGATGCGGTGCGTGGCCCGGCGGAAATCTTCGGGCTTTGCGAAGTAAATGTTGGGAACAAATGTTTGCGGATTTCTGTCAACCAGCGGAAACCATGTGCTCTGGATTTGAATCATAATCCGATGCCCTTTGCGAAATCGGTGCATCACATCCAGCAGTTCAAGACGAATGGTCGTCGGCTTACCCGGTTCAAACGCCTCCGGATGTTCATAGGAATTGCGGAAGCGACCACGCAGCACTTCACTGCGAACCATCATCTGGTAACCGGGCAACAGAGTCGGATCGGTGCCATCCGGAAAGACGTCAATCAGTTTCACGATGAAGTCCGCATCAGTCCCTGTGGTGGAGATGTCAAACTGCGCCTGCAGTGGCCCGGCGATTGAAAGGTCTTCTGACAGATTCTCTGTCTGATACACCAGCACATCCGGCCGGCGACCGGCGAATCGCTGATCTTCGGCCATGTATTCCACCGTCATGCGATTGGTGACAGCTTCTGTGTAGGGCACTGGTTTTGCCGGATCACTGACATATTCATCGTAGCCGGGATCTGGGTCTGACAGAGGTGCGACTGAAGATGCTGGCTGATGTCCGGCAGCAGATTCAACAGTCAGCCTGCCCCCGTTGTGCAGTCGCAAGTGCGATTTCTGAGCATTCTTAGGAGGCCATGAGTCGAACGTACGCCAGGTATTGGAGCCGGTTTCAAAGACAGTGGCTTCCGCAGGAGCCGGTCGGTCTGCGTCCTTCAGGTATTTTTCAAAGAACGGAAACTCAATCTCAGCTCGGTAAAACGCGCCTGTGCGCGAAGAGAACGAAACCTGACCCAGGCGGTCGCCTTCCGTCGACGCCCATCCGCCGTGAATCCATGGTCCGACCACCAGCACATTGTTGACATGGGGGTTGAGCTTTTCGACGGACTGATATGTCTTGAACGAACCATAAAGATCTTCCGCATCGAACCAGCCGGTGACTACCATAACAGCCGGAGCCACATTTTTCAGATGCGGCAGAATCTCGCGTTTCTTCCAGAACTCATCCCGGTTGGGATGGGCCATCATGTCATTCCAGAACGGGACCGTGTCTTTGAGATAACGCTGGTTGATTTCTGCAATCGTTCCGGCCTCCAGGAACAGGCGGTAACCATCGATGGAGGGCAGTGGACTGGCCGCTGGTCGGTCGGTTGTTGGTCCCTGACGTTCGTGGGCGTTGTTGTTCAGCCAGCGAAATGCATGTGCCAGAAAAAACGCTCCATGATGCAGAAAGTCATCGAAGTACCAGTCACCCACGGGAGCCTGAGGTGAAACTGCGACAAGCGCGGGATGGGCATCAATCATGCCGGCAGAGGCATAGAAGCCGGGATACGAAATCCCCGCCATACCAACTCGGCCGTTGTGTCCCGGAACGTTCTTTGTCAGCCACTCGATCGTATCCCATGCATCGGTGCTTTCGTCGACGTCGGCTGTTCCGTTTTTTTCTGGCACGTGTGGAGTGACCTGTTCAAAGTTTCCTTCCGAGAGGAATCGACCGCGAACATCCTGATTAACGAAGATGTACCCGGCACGAACGAAATGCTCACTCGGCCCCAGGGACGATGGGTATTTGTCGTCGCCGTAGGGCGCACAACCATACGGCGTTCTTTTGATCAGGATCGGATAGGTTTTGGACTGATCACGCGGGCGAAACACGGCGGTAAACAACTTTGTACCGTCCCGCATGGGGACCATGTGTTCCTGCTTGACATAATTCAGTCGAATGTAGCTTTCCAGAGTGGCCGGATCGGTTGTGACGTTTTGCCCGTGGCTTGCCGCCGAGTCTGCAATCAGGCAGAAGAGTCCCAAACAACAGACGACCACTTTCCAACTGAATGCCCGCTGCATCTTAGATACCTCAAACGGAAGACGATCATCCCCGGACCTGGAAACCTGTGGCAGGGTAGATTCCTGAATGCGTTCTGTCACCAGACCCGGCGCGGAATTGCCTCCGTTTTCTTTGTCATTCTGTCGGCGAGTGGCCGAGATCTGGATCGTGGTTCACGGTTCTCGTTCGCCACCTGCCTGGCAACATTGGCAGCTCAGTTTTAGTAATTCCGGCACCAGTCGCCCCAGGGCTGGTCTCCCAGGCCAACTGGAGTGCTCGTTATCAAGCCCATTTCCCACAGATGCTCAGGGCGGGAAGTCCGACCATGAACAGAAGGTTGACAGTGGATAACTGTGGATAGAGGTTGTTTCGGGGCTCTTGCTATAGGCGTTCCTGCTGTAGTACAATGCCAACGAGCGGCCTACCCGGCCTGGTTGCACAGGGATTCTCAGGTGGAGGTCATCTGGTGGAAAAAACACTCATCGTTCACGGGTGGTATGCAGATGGTCGGTTCGTTGCCAGCGAACCTCTTCCGGATCAGGAAGGGCGTGCCGAATTGCTGATTACTCCAGTGTCGCGGGCAGCGGCAGCCTCAATAGCAACCGCCTTCGGCAAGGCGTCGAAGCTTCGAACAAGCGAAGAGATTCTCGCACAAGTGCGGGCAGCCCGCGATGAATGGGGCGACCGGTGATCTACCTTGATACCAACGTCATCATACGACTTGTGGAAGGCGATGCGGCATCGAGGCACCCGCTGGAAACCAGGCTTGCAACTTCCATTGGCGTACCGGGTTCACTATTGACCTCGCGCCTGACGAGGCTGGAGTGCCGTTCAAAACCGCTGATGCTGGGTGATTTGGTGACACTGGCTCAGTTTGAAACGTTTTTTAACGGGATTGAGATTTCAGTAGCGGAACTTAGCGCAGCCGTAATTGAAAAGGCCACGGAACTTCGTGCACGGTATAGGCTGCGGACTCCAGATGCGCTGCACTACGCGACTGCAATTGAATCAAGTGCCACTGTTTTTTTGACCGGAGATCTGGCTTTCGCGCGCTGCTCTGAAGTAGACGTGGAACTGTTGTAGGTCGAATCCGTCGAATGGGGCCACCGTCTGGGCGCTGATTGATGCTTTAGCACAGCGACCCAACCTGCTGTATGCTCGATGTGTTTTAGCAACTCGTCATACTTCGAATTCCGTTGTCAATCTGTCGGTTGGTGGCCGGCAGCGTTGAGATTCCATTGGTCGGCCGAAACACCTGGCAACATGGCAACTACCGATGAGCGGCCGAGATCTGGATCGTGGTTCACTGTTCTCGTTCGCCCGATCCGTGGGATCGGTTTGCTTGTTCTGGCGTTCGGGCTGCTTATGTTTGGCAGGTCTCCGGGATCAAAGCTGTCTGCGGTTGTTAGCTGAAGATGCCGCGTCGTGTGTTGGACCGGTGATGCCTGTGAACAACGCAGGCAACAGCAGGGTGTATTCGGTACGGCTTAAGCCCTTGCAAGGACCTGGAAAATCGGTTCCGTGTGAGGCGGGTCAGAGTTGGGTCGGGGCTGAAGCCGTGTGCTGTCACCAATTTTCCGAAGAGCAGGATGGGACGAAGCGGCCGATTTTTGCTGGTTTTTTCGTAAAACCGGGTTTGACCGGCAGAATCGGTTCGATTTCGGGCGTAAAAACCCCGCCGGAAATGTCGGAATCGGCAATCGCTGGTGGATGTAGCTGGGGTCGGCTTGAATCTGCTTTGGGGTGATTGTTATGATCTTCTACCCCTCAGTTTCTGAATTCGCCGGTCTGCATGACGCGTTCTGGCATTCTTCAGAAGCCACGGTAGTGCTGCTTAAAAGGTTCTGTCCTCTTCAAATGGCAGGCTGTTTGGGCTGTGCTCCGTTATAAAACAGGTGAAAGTGACATTGCGGTAGTGGCGAAATTGGCAGACGCGCACGCTTGAGGGGCGTGTGGAGCAATCCGTGCAGGTTCAAGTCCTGTCTACCGCATTTTCTGTAGTCTGTTCGGCAATGTGTCAGGGCTGTGATGCTATGATTTGTCATGGCGTGTCACAGCTTTTTTTATGCGCGGTGGACGGCGGGACGATTGTCGGGCACGGCTACGCATTTTTTGATGACACTGGTCGCAAGGACAGGACCATGACTTCTTCGGATTTGTCGCCCCCTTCCGGTATTCCGGAGTTTGTTTTTGATCCAGGCCGGTTTGCCGCAGTGGCTGCGCAGGAACTGCAGGTGACCGCGTTGCAGGTCGAGGGGGCCTTGCGGTTGCTGGAGGACGGCAACACGATTCCGTTTATCGCGCGTTACCGCAAAGAGGCAACTCGGGGATTGGACGAGCGGCAGCTGCGAGCGATTGAAGATCAGCTGCAGCGGGCGCGGGACCTTGCCGCGCGAAAGAATACGGTTCTGCGGACGATCGCAGAACAGGGGCGGCTGACCGCTGAGTTACAGTCGAAGATTTTTGGAAGTCCCGATCTGAAGCATCTGGAAGAGTTGTATCTTCCATACAAGCCGCGCAGAAAGACGCGTGCCGCCGTCGCTCGTGAGCGTGGTCTGCAGCCGCTGGCGGACGTGCTGTTGTCGCAGAGGGGCACTGGCAAATCACGCAGGGAGTTGCTGGCGGGATTTGTGAACGCGGCGAAGGACGTTCCGGATGAAAGTGCGGCGCTGCGTGGGGCGTGTGACATCATCGCGGAAGTATGGTCCGACGACGCTGTAAATCGCAAAGTGGTCGTTGAGCGAGTTCAGCAGGGCGAGTTGGTCTCTGTGGTGAAAAAGGGAAAGTCAGAATCGGAAGAGGGAGCACGATTCGAAAACTACTTTGACTGTAAAGAGCGAGTGTCTGGCATGCCATCCCATCGCTTTCTGGCGATGCAGCGGGGGGAAGCGGAAGGGATATTGCGACTCTCGATGCAGGTGAACGACGACGCCAGTGTGGCAGCGTTGTCCCGCCGTCTGATCACAGCTCCTGCGTTTGAATTTCGCCGCGAGCTGGAAGAGACGGTTGCGGACTGTTATTCGCGTCTGCTGCGTCCGGCGGCAGAGAGTACCGTTATGCAGGAGTTGCGGGAGCGAGCGGACCGGGAAGCCGTGGAAGTTTTTGCCCGGAACATGCGGGATTTGCTGATGGCGGCGCCGGCCGGCCCGCAGGTCACGATTGGAATTGATCCGGGATTTCGAACCGGGTGCAAGCTGGCGGTCGTAGACGCAACGGGACGGTTTGTCACCAGCGAGACCATTTATCCAACGCCTCCGCGTGAGGATCTGCAGCAGGCCGAATCTGTGCTGGTGCGGCTGATGAGAACACATGGGGTGAGTCTGATTGCGATTGGCAATGGGACGGCTTCACGCGAGACGGAAAAATTTGTGGCGGATGTGCTTCGTCGCAATGACCTGAAGGCGACAAAGGTGATGGTCAACGAATCCGGCGCCTCCGTGTACTCGGCCAGTGAAACGGCGATTGAAGAGTATCCGGATCTGGACGTGACGGTTCGGGGGGCGATCAGTATTGCTCATCGCCTGCAGGATCCCCTGGCAGAGCTGGTGAAGATTGATGCACGGTCCATTGGGGTGGGGCAGTATCAGCACGACGTGGATCAGACGTTGTTGAAGAAGACACTGGAACGCGAAGTGGAATCCTGTGTGAATGCCGTGGGGGTCGATCTGAACACTGCCAGTGCGTCGCTATTGTCATACGTCGCGGGGATTGGACCTGTGCTGGCAAAGAAGATTACGGGCTGGCGGGACGACCATGGCGCCTTTTTGTCTCGGAAGGACCTGCTGAAGGTTCCGCGTCTGGGTCAGAAGGCCTTTCAGCAGGCGGCCGGATTTCTGCGGATCCGTGGGGGTTCAGAGCCGCTGGATAATTCGGCTGTGCATCCGGAGCAGTATTCGCTGGTGCATCGCATGGCAAAAGTCCTGAAGACGGATGCCATGCAATTGATTGGCAATGAGCGTGTGGTTGGTCAGTTGAAGGCCGCGGATTTTGTGGGTGAGGAGGCGGGGGAGTTTACGGTGCGGGATGTGTTGTCAGAGCTGGCGCGTCCTGGCCGGGATCCTCGCAGTGAATTCCAGACAGCCCGTTTTCTGGACAATGTCAGCGAGCTGGAGCATTTGGCGCCGGGGATGGTGCTGGAGGGAGTCGTCACCAACGTAACGAAATTTGGAGCGTTTGTGGACGTGGGCGTCCATCAGGACGGATTGATTCATATCTCGCAGCTGGCAGACCACTTTGTGCGTGATCCTTCTGAGGTGGTTGCTGTTGGGCAGATTGTGAAGGTGACAGTGTTGGAAGTGGACACGGCGCGGCGTCGAATTTCGCTCAGCCGAAGATCCCCCGACAGTTCAAAGCGTTGAGTGGTCGATTCATTGCGGTTTGCAGGCGGGGGATGGTCCTGAAACCTGCGGTGGGGCTTTCTGCAGGTGCGACAAAGAATCCGCTGCTGGTCGGCGTATCTGGCCTGACACTTCGGAAAATTCGGGTTTGTTGCCACGTACCGGACTGGAACGGTAAGATAGACTGACTTGAAGCAAGTCACAGCAATCTGTCTCGACGCACTGGAGAGCCTGTCGGCGGCAGTCGGACCTGGTTTTGCTGGAGTCGCGCCTGCCTTCCCGTATTCCCCACTGAGACATTCTGGCCGGATTTCACGCATGAATTATCGCCACTTTCTGATTCCTGGGCTGTTGTTGCTGGCGCATGGTCCTGCGTTTTCCCAGGACCGTGTTCTGGATACGTTTCAGCGTCAGCCGCTTTCGGATGTTTACTATTCGGAAGGGATTTCGGCAGGCGACCTGAACAATGACGGCATCAAAGACATGGTTTACGGGCCGCATTGGTACGCGGGCCCGGATTACGGGGTACGTCAGGAAATCTATCCCGCAGTACCTCAGCCGCGCGAGCGATACGCGGACAATTTTTTCAACTGGGTGTATGACTTTAACGGTGACGGCTGGAACGACATTCTGGTTGTCGGTTTTCCTGGCACGCCCGGGTTTGTGTATCAGAATCCTGGAAAGGATGGTCTGACGGGGCTTTGGGAGAAGTTTCAGGTTGCGGATTCCGTCAGTAACGAAGCGCCGCAGTTTGTGGACATCACGGGGGATGGCCGGCCGGAGCTCATTTGTACTCGCCAGGGCCATTATGGTTTTTATGTGGCGAAGAGTGACGAGCCACTGGGGGCATGGGGCTTTGTCTCGGTTTCAGAGAAGATCGCTCCGACTCCTTTCGGGCATGGTCTGGGTGTTGGCGACGTGAGTGGCGATGGGCGAATGGACATGCTGGCCACGGATGGCTGGATGGAGCAGCCGGCCGCGGGTGCTGTCGAAGGCAACTGGAAGTTTCATAAGTACCCGTTTGCTCCTGCGGCCGCGGACATGTTCGCACTGGATGTGGACGGCGACGGGGATGCGGACGTCATCACAGCATTGCAGGCTCACGAGTATGGTCTGGCATGGTACGAGAACACGGGAACGACGGACGGTGAAATCATTTTCACTCAGCATCTGATCATGGGCAAAACCGCATCTGATAATCCCTATGGCGTGTTGTTTACAGAGCCGCATGCCGTGAAGTTGGCGGACATCAACGGGGACGGTTTGCAGGACATTGTGACGGGGAAGACGTACTGGTCGCATCATCGATCCAGTCCGATGTGGGATGGTGGTGCGGTTGTGTACTGGTTTGAGTTGCGACGGACTGCTGGTCAAGGTGGCGTGACAGAAGTGGAATGGGTACCGCATCTGGCGGACGGTGTTTCCGGTGTAGGTCGGGGTCTGGTTGTGGAAGACCTGAATCGTGACGGGTTAATTGACATTGCCAGTGGCGGCATGGTGGGAGCCAGCGTTCTGACTCATGTGGCAAAGCCGGTGTCTCAAGAGGAATATGATGCAGCGCAGCCGCAGCGGCGGAAGGATATGGCGGAAGGTTTGTCTCCGGAAGACGCGGCGAAGCAGATGAGTGTTCCGCAGGGCTTTCGAGTTCAGCTGGCAGCGGGCGAGCCGATGGTTCACCAGCCGATTGCCATGTGTTTTGATCATCGCGGCCGACTCTGGGTCGCGGAAGCGCACACCTATCCACTGCGGGCCGCGGATGGTCAGGGTAAAGACCGAATTGTGATCTTTGAGGACAAGAATGCGGATGGTGTTTTTGATACTTCAAAGACGTTTATTGAAGGGTTGAATCTGGTTAGTGGACTGGAAGTGGGCTTTGGCGGCGTCTTTGTCGGAGCACCTCCGTATCTGATGTTTATTCCGGACCTGAATGGGGATGATGTTCCCGACACACAACGACCGGCGTCGGGAGCCATAGCCGCGATTTCTCAGCAGGGCCTTGCGTTTCCGGGCGACGTGCCTTCCGGAGCCACTGTGTTGCGGGATGGATTTGGCTGGCAGGATACTCATGAAACGCTGAACGCGTTTATCTGGGGGCCGGACGGTTGGCTGTATGGCTGTCACGGCGTGTTCACGCATTCGAAGGTGGGGCATCCCGGCGCAGGGGACGACCAGCGAGTGCCGGTGAACGCTGCTGTCTGGCGGTATCATCCGACGAAGGACATCTTTGAAACGTTCATGAATGGCACCAGTAATCCGTGGGGAGTGGACTTCAATGACCGGGGTCAGGCGTTTATTACGGCCTGTGTCATTCCGCATCTGTGGCACGTGATCCAGGGGGCTCGGTATCAACGACAGGGCGGTCAGCATTTCAATCCTTATACGTATGAAGACATCCGGACAATTGCGGATCACGCGCACTATGTTGGTGACATTAAGGATCATGCGTGGTGGGGTCATGAACCACATGCTGCCGGAGCGACGCTGGATGCGGGAGGAGGGCATGCGCACTGTGGCGGGATGATTTATCTGGGTGATAACTGGCCAGATGAGTATCGCAATCAGATTTTCTTCAACAACGTGCATGGCAATCGCGTGAACTGCGATGTGCTGGAACCGGTTGCCGGCAGTTCCGCCTGGGTTGGTCATCATGGCAGGGATTTGTTGCTGGCCAACGATCATTATTTTCGCGGCATTAATCTGCGTTATGGTCCTGACGGCACTGTCTACCTGATTGACTGGTACGACAAAAATGCGTGTCACCGGACGAATCCGGAGGTCTGGGATCGAACTAATGGCCGCATTTATCGGATTTCCTGGGGGGCTGCGGAAGTGGTTCCCGTGGATGCCTCGAAATGGGGAGTGACGGAGTTGCTGGAAGCGCACGAGCATCGGAATGAGTGGCATTCCCGGATGGCGCGAAAGCAGATCATGGAAAAGGGTTGTCCGGATCCTCTTGCAGAATCGCTCTGGCAATGGGCTGCGGACGCACGCCAGCCGCAGCAGACGCGCCTGCGATGTCTCTGGAGCCTGCATGCGTCGAAAGGCCTGACAGAGGCTCAGGCACAGACCTTACTGCGTGATTCGGACGAGTACATTCGAGCGTGGGTGATTCAGCTGGAACTGGAAGATCAGCAGATCTCCGGGTCGCTGCTGGCGAAGCTGGAAGAGCTGGGAGCGAAGGACGCATCCCCTGTCGTTCGGCTGTACCTTGCGTCAGCACTTCAGCGACTTCCGCTGGAATCACGAACTGGGCTGGCCGCTGCGTTGTCGATGCACGAGAGTGACGCTGCGGATCACAATCTGCCGTTGATGCTGTGGTATGGGCTGGAGCCGACAGTGATTGAGGATCCTGAGGCTGCGCTGGCCATTGCGGAGCAGACGAAGATTGAAAAGCTGCGCAGGTTTATTATTCGTCGGGCTTCGGGCGACAACAGTTCGCTGCCGGCGGTTGTGGCCCTTCTGGGGCGGACCGATGCGGTCGATCAGCAGCGACTGATTTTGGAGGAAATGATGGCCTCATGTGAGGGGCGCGTGGATATTCCGATGCCGGATTCGTGGAAGTCTGCGTATGACGTTCTGCAGAAAAGTGATCAGGAAGAGATTCGGGACCGAGCGGATCAGTTAGCGGTGCTGTTTGGAGATCGGCGTGTCTTCGGGACAATGCGGCGTCTGCTGGGCGATACTGGTGCCGTCACAGATCGTCGGCAGAAAGCGTTGAGCGTGCTGGTGAAGGGCCAGGATCGGGAATCTGCGGACACGTTGCTGAGTGACGCTGTGCTGAGTCAGCCTGAACTTCAGGGCCCGGCGATTCGGGCGCTGTCGACTTTGGGAAATGATCGGACTCCCACGGTTCTTCTGAAACAGTATGCAGCGTTGTCGCCGGCAGCGCGAGCCGATGCGGTGAGCACGCTGGTGTCTCGTCCCGCATGGACTCGACTGCTGCTGGATGCGATTGGCAACAAGGCGATTCCCGGCAGTGAGCTGCATGCGTATCACGTGCGTCAGATTCTGACCTTTAACGACGCGGAGCTGAATGAACTGCTGCGCACAAACTGGGGCGAGATTCGGGAATCCTCTGCGGATCGAAAAGCCCAGCAGGAGGAATGGAAAAAGCAGCTGGGAGCGAAGGTTCTGGCGAAGGGCAGTGCCGGCAACGGACGTCGCGTCTTTGCGAAGACCTGTCAGAACTGCCATCGTCTGTTTGGAACGGGAGGCGAGATTGGTCCGGACATTACAGGATCAAATCGAGCCAACCTTGACTATATTCTGGAGAACATTCTGGACCCGAGTGCAGTTGTCGGTCGTGACTATCAGGTGACGGTTTTGGCGCTGAATGACGGGCGGGTGATTCAGGGGTTACTGAAAAAGGAAACGGACAGTGCGCTGACGATCCAGACGATCAATGACTCCGTGGTTGTTCCGAAGGCGGAGATTGAGGAACGCAGTCTGTCGAATACCTCGATGATGCCGGAGCGGCAGCTGGATTCGCTGACGAAGGAAGAAGTTCGGGATTTGATTGTGTATCTTGCGAGTCCGGGTCAGGTTGCCTTTTCCGGTCCGCGAGCACCGATAGCAGCGGCGACGGGTAAGGTCCCAGGGGCCCTTGAAGGTGAGGCCCTGAAAATTGTGGAGAAGACTGGTGGAAACGCGATCAGTCAGGGGATGGGGAGTTTTACGGCAGACCGCTGGAGCGGCAATGATCAGCTCTGGTGGACCGGCGCAAAGCCGGGGGATCGGCTTGGTCTGGAAGTGATGGCAGAGCAGGACGGAATCTATGACGTTGAACTGGTGATGACCCGGGCCCGTGATTATGGGATTGTGAAGGTGATGATTGACCAGACGGTTCTGGATGCGGGTGTGGACCTGTTCAATCAGCCGGACGTCGTAACCACCGGGGTTTTGTCGTGGAATCGGATTCCATTGACAAAAGGCGTTCATCGAGTGACTCTGGAAATCACGGGCGCGAACCCGGCTGCGGTGAAGGGCTATATGGTAGCCGTGGATTATCTGCGACTGGTCCCGTCGGCTGAGACATCGGCGACGGACAAGAAGTAGCGCGGTCAGCAGCAGCACCAAAGACTGCATGAGTAATGAAATTCAGAAACGCTCCTGCCTATGGCGCGGTTTGTGGATGGCCGTGGGGTGTTGTCGGAGCGTCGTATCGTAAATTCTCGCCGTGAATCTTTGCGGAAGGTGTTGTCTGAATGCGAACGGCATGCTTCAGTTGGCTGATCCTGTCTTTTGTGTCTGCCGCGTTGCTGCAATGGGAGGGGACCAGTTGTAGTGCTGCGGCGGAGCCTGCGATTATGCCGGATCCGCCAGTCCGTGACGGATTGCGGATCTGGCTGGACGCCAATGCGATTGTGGACGGTCGAAAGTCGGGAGATTTGCAGGGCCGGCTGGTGAATCAGACTGGTCTGACTGGCGAGTTTTCTCAGCCGGACGTGGTTCAGCAACCGAAGGCGATCGAGTTATCGGGGACGTGGTTTCTGCGATATGACGGAGACAATGACAATCTGCGTCTGACTGGCACAGGTTTGACCGCGGAATCCGTGACGATTTTTCTTGTCGCGGCACCGCATTCGAATGCGGGTGATTTTCGAGGCCTGTTTGCGGCGAATGCCCCGCAGCGTCGGGATTATGAATCCGGACTGACCCTGGATCTTGGCCCTGGTCCGACGCGTGCTCTGGATCAGATCAATGTGGAAGGCAGGGGATTTAGCGGCGCGAGTGACGTATTAACGACGACTGCGCCGTTTGGAACGGTGCATATTTTTGAAACGCATGTGGATGCGTCTGCGAAGGAAATTCGATTTCTGATGGACGGCAGGTCTGAGGGCACGCGGGCCTTTCAGCCCGACGCATTATCTCTGGAAGAGCTGACGCTGGGAGCCCGGTACTACACCAATGGTCCGGTAGAGCAGCAGGTTCGTGGTTCGTTTCAGGGGGATCTGTCGGAACTTCTGGTATTCGATCGCGTGTTGTCTGCAGCAGAGGCGCAGGCAGTTCGTGAATACCTGAGGCTGAAGTATGCGAAGCTGACAGAGGAGTTGCCGGCAACGCTTTCTTTATCGGCGACTTTGGGAGTCCCGCTGGTGCTGGCGGAAAATCCGCCGCCGGTGCAGATGATCGTCCCGGGTTTTGACGTGGACGAATTGCCTGTGCAACTGACAAACGTCAACAACGTTCGTTATCGGGAAGATGGAGTGCTGGTCACGCTGGGATATAACGGTGACATTCATCTGCTGCGGGACACCGACGGAGACGGTTTGGAGGATACGGCGAAGGTTTTCTTTAAGAACACGGGCAGTCTGCGGGGGCCGATTGGGCTGTTACTGACGCCGCCTGGATATTCAAAGGGACGCGGTGTGTTTGTCGCATCCAAAGGCAGAGTGTCACTGATTACGGATACCGATGGTGACGATGCAGCGGATTCGGAAATCATAGTGGCAACGGGCTGGCAGGAGATTGCTCAGAACGTTGACGCGGTAGGATTGGCCATGGGGCCGGACGGGAGTCTGTATTTTGGGCTGGGAACAGCGAATTATGCGAATGCTTATCTGATCGATGACAGCGGAAAAGCGGGCTGGGACATTCGCAGTGATCGTGGAACGGTGCAGCGGGTGTCACCGGACTTCAGTGTTCGCGAGACGATTTGTACGGGAATTCGCTTCCCGATTGCCTTTGCCTTTAACGACCGGGGTGATCTGTTCTGTACAGAGCAGGAGGGGGCGACGTGGCTGGCGAATGGCAACCCGCTGGACGAGCTGCTGCACATTCGGCTGGATTCACCGGCGAAAAAAGAGAATCCGACGGGGCGGCAGCATTTTGGATTTCCGCCGCGTCATCCGCGGTATAACCCCGGGGTGATTGATGAGCCATCGACGTTCGACTTTGGGCCTCAGCATCAATCCACGTGTGGCATGGTCTTCAATCAGTCCGTGAATGGGGGACCTGTTTTCGGGCCGATTTCCTGGAAGGGCGACGCGTTGATTGCGGGAGAGTCCCGAGGCAAGATCTGGCGGACCAGTCTTGTACAGACGGACGCGGGCTATGTGGCGCAGTCACAATTGATTGCCTGTCTGCAGATGCTGACTGTGGATCAGTGTGTCTCACCGGCAGGAGATCTGATCATTGCGTGTCACAGCGGACCTCCGGACTGGGGGACCGGGCCGACGGGTATTGGCAGTTTGTTTCGGGTTCGCATGACGGAGCCTGATGCACCGCGTCCCGTGGCGACCTGGGCCGAGGGATCGCGGGAGATTCGCGTGGCATTTGACCGCCCGATAGATCCTGCAGTGATGACGGGGCTGGCGGAAAAAATCGTTGTCGAATATGGCGAATATGTGCGTGCGGGGGATCGATTTGAAGGGTTGGTTCCTCCGTATGCGGTCGTGAAGGCTCAGCAAATGAAGGCTCGCCGACGATTGTCTGTTGGTAGTGCAGCGCTGACGGCAGATCTGCGGACATTGATTGTGAACACAGAGCCGATGCCGGGGCGTACGCACCTTGCGGTTTCGGTTCCCTGGCGATCGACGAAGTCTGTTGAGAAGTCAGTGAAGGTTCCGCAGCATCCGCAGATGGATGTGGATCTGGCTGCGACCGGTGTTTCGGTGCAGTTGAAGCACGGACAGCAGACGATCGTCAATGCGGCGAGCTGGATTCCCCACCTCGATCTGAACGTGTCTCGAAGTCTGACAGCGGGGTCTGCTGGCCATGATGTACTCTGGGAATCCCTGAAGCAGAAGGGGACAATGACGCTGCTGCAGGGAAAACTGGATTTGCGTGGAATGCTGCGGCCTGCGATTCAGCCGGGGGCGACCATTGATTACGAATGGCCCGCAGAGACTGTGACGCTGACTGTCAGATCGGATCGCGACTTTTCGCTGACTGTCCATCCTGCGGGGTCTGCCATGGCGGAAGTCGCTGTGGCTGTGGCTTTGGTTCCGGCTGTGGCTGCGGACGGTCAGCGGATTGCTGTCTGGCGTGGTCCGGAAAATCTTCGGGACCTTGTGGCCTGGACATTGTCTCTGGAAACCGGAGACACAGCACCGTCGATTTCGGTGACATGGCACACAAATGAAGATCCCACAGAGCGCCCCTTGCCACTGCATCGATTTCTGCTTCCCTGGGTCGATGAGCATTTTCAGGAGGGTGATTCCGGAGAAGCATCGCAGGTGATCGCGGAGCTGGAAGGTGGCAGTTGGGGACGCGGTCGGCGAGTTTTTCACAGCGAGGCGGCTGGCTGTTTCAAGTGTCACGCGGTGCATGGCACGGGAGCAGTCATCGGACCGGATCTTGGCAATCTGGTGCATCGCGACTACGCCTCGGTACTGCGTGACATTCAGAACCCGGGGTTTGCGATTAACCCGGACTATATTGGACAGATTGTGGCCATGGACGACGGTCGTGTGCTGACAGGGGTCCTGCAGACTCGCGACAATCAGTTGATCCTTGGAGATTCGCAGGGGCGTACAACGCAGCTGGATCGGACTCAGATTGAGGAGATCAAGCCGTCTCCTGTTTCTGTGATGCCTCAGGGGATTTTAGAGAAGCTTTCACCGGAGCAGTTGCGTGACCTGCTGACGTACCTGATGAGTCCGGCGCCGCGCATGCCGCTGGATGCTCCGTTGACGGCACCACCATTGAGAACGCGGGCAGAGGTTGCCGCGGCGCTGGAGGGAAGTCAGCCCGTGGGAACGCTGCGGCCGTTGAATCTGGTGTTGATTGACGGAGTCAAGGATCACGGACCTGGAGAGCATGATTATCCGGCCTGGCAAACCGCCTGGCAGGAACTTCTTGCTTCGGCAGAACAGGTTCAGATTACTTCGGTGCACGAGTTTCCGGATGACAAAACCCTTGCGGAGGCAGACGTGTTGATCTTCTTTCAGAAGGGGAGTTTCGCTGATCGGCGTCCGGAGAAACTGGATCAGTTTCTGAAACGCGGAGGCGGTGCGGTTTACATTCACTGGGCGGTCAATGGAAACGATCAGGTTCAGGAGTTCTCGCGACGGATTGGACTGGCATCATGGGGCGGGCGAATTGCATTTCGTCATGGTCCGTTGACGCTGGACATTCACAATCGGCAGCATCCCATTGTTCGGAACTTTGAGAGGCTTCAGCTGTACGACGAAAGTTACTGGAAGCTGACGGGGAATCCCGGCGATGTGACTCTGCTGGCCAGCAGTACAGAAGACGGCATGGCAACTCCCCAGATGTGGGTTCGGGATCATCATCCGGGGCGGATCTTTGTGAGCATTCCGGGGCATTATAACTGGACATTTGACGATCCGCTGTTTCGGATTCTGTTGTTGCGAGGGATTGCGTGGACGGCGCAGGAGCCCGTGGATCGGTTCAATGATCTTGTCTCTCCGGGAGCGCGCGTCAGTCGCTGATCTGCGGGTGACTGGGATTTTTCAGGGAATGCGTCATCGCGGATGATTCCTCGTGCCGTGACAGAAAGCGTATGTTTGGGGGACTTTGTGCTGACAAATGTCCCGGTCTCTGCGAAGATGTCTGATTCGCGTCATTGGCGAGTGCAGATGTTTGCAGTGCAGATCGCAGGAAGGCGCTGTCGTTTCGAGCGTGGGGCGGTCTTTGAAGCGCGAGGCGGACTGAAAGTGCAGCGAGCGACTTTCTGAGCGGTGGCCTCAGAGAAAGCTGGACGAGGATTTTGGGGATCATAAATTACAGTCAGGGAGACTGCGTTAGAATGTCGGGCGGAATACGACGAATTCCATGGATGATTGTGATCGCGAGTCTGGGGATTACGGTCCTGGGGCTGAGTGGTCTGATTCGTGCGGACGAGTTGTATGGCAGAACGCAGCTGGTAGAGCGTCAGTTGATCTGGCTGTTTCTGGCGGTCCCTGTGATGTGTCTCGCGGCTGCAGTTCCTTACCGGGTTTTTCGGCCATGGAGTGTTGCTGCGTACGTGGCCTGTCAGTTGCTGCTGCTGGTCACGCTGTTTATGGCGCCGATCAATGGGTCGCGCAGGTGGATTCCTCTGGTTCTGTTTGATTTTCAGGCGAGTGAACCGGCAAAGCTGTCATTTATTCTGGCGCTGGCGGCATGGCTGATGCATCGTGACAGCCAGAAAACGGCAGTCGGGCTTCTGGCTCCGACGGGGCTGACATTGCTGCCGATGCTGCTGATTGTGCCTGAACCGGACCTGGATACGGCCCTTCTGTTTGTCCCTGTGCTTGGGTGCATGTTATTTGCTGCGGGTGCGAGGATTTCGCATCTGGCCGTTGCAGGTCTGCTGGGTGTGGCATGTCTGCCGCTGTTATGGAGTCAGATGACTCCGGAACAGAAATCACGGATTGTGTCAGTGGTCATACAGAAGGACGGTGGAAGTGCTCCGTCTGGTGACGGATTTCATCTTCATCAATCGAAACAGGTGCTTGCGCTGGGAGGTGTGAAAGGCAGTTTCCTGCAGGACGAACCACCGGTGGATGATTCTTCAGCGTGGCAGTTACCGGCATCGCGAACGGACTTTGTCTTTGTGATGATTGGAGAAAAGTTTGGTCTGGCTGGCTGCGGGCTGGTGATGCTTTTTTATGCCATTCTGATCTGGAGTGGGCTGTGGACCGCCTTGAGGACTCAGGAGCCATGGGGCAGGCTGGTTGCCGTCGGGATCACCGTGTTGCTGGGGAGTCAGGTGTTGCTGAACACCGGGATGACGGTTGGGTTATTGCCGATTACCGGGACGGCATTGCCTTTGTGCAGTTATGGTGGAAGCAGTCTCCTGTCCACCTACGCATCTGTTGGACTGTTGATCAACATTCGCATGCATCAGACGTGGGATGTGGCGGGCCAGCCGTTTGCTGTGGAGCGTGCCTGATTGGCGGGGGGGGCATCAGGAGTTTGCTGGACTTCAGCGGACCGCGAGGATAGACGCGAAGTTGAAACACTGGAACCAGGGGGTGACAGTGGAATAACCGACATCGCGAAGTCGCTGCACGTGAGTTTCGAGGGATTCGGGGATCAGGCGATTTTCAATTGCTGTGCGTTTCTGGGCGATCTCCAGATCACTGTAGCCATGGGCTCTTTTGAAATCGTGGTGCAGTTCCGTCATGAGATGCTGTTGTCCGGGGTCGTGGAAGCAGATTTTCTCGGACAGCAGCAGAGCGCCGCCGGGGAGTGTTCCGTGGGCGATGGATTGAAGGATTCCGGTTCGCTCGGACGGAGGCAGAAACTGCAGGGTCAGATTCAGCACGACCAGGGATGCGTTGGTGACCTGCACGGCTCGCAGATCGGATTCGATCACATGGACGCAGCAACCGGCGTCCGTAGATTCGGTGAGGTATTTGCGAAGCTGGGCCACCATGGAGGGGGAGTTGTCTACGGCATGAATTACAGCGGAGGCGGGACTTCGTCGGCGGATCAATCGAGTAGCAGCACCGAGGGAGCAGCCCAGGTCCCAGACGGACGTATCGGGGCGGACAAAACGGGTAGTGAGTTGTTCGATGACGGACAGGATCGAGGCGTACCCGGGCACTGAACGAGCGATCATGTCGGGAAAGACTTTGACAACGTCGTCGTCGAATTCGAAGTCCCCGACTTTTGTCAGGGGGACCGAGTAGATTGTGTCTCTGGACACGGGCGGGTTTGCCGAATTGGGGAGGAGAGGAGTGGGAGCCTATTTTTTTCCGGTGGCATTTTCTGATTTTGGATTGCGAAGATGCCATGCCACGATCCAGTCTTCCGCGGTTCTGGCGAATTCAAATTCCTGCAGCATGCGTTTTTCCATGTCGGAAAAATGTCCGGCGCCGTAGAAGATCCCGATTTTCCGGTGTTTCCTTTTCAGTTGCTGATCCAGTACTGCCAGGCATTTGCGATTACGTTCTGTGATGATTGTGGATGTCCCGTCAGCGGTGGCAAAGGCTTCAGTTTCACCGGCCTTCGCCAGTTGATTGGCGGCAATTCGTCGGATTGCGTAGGCTCTGTCGGAAGAGAACGCAGAAAGCATCATGTCCAGATTAGTGGCGAGGGGATTTTGCTTCTGCTGGGAGGATACGGACTTCCCCATTTCTGACAGCAGCATGCCGGAGAAACTCTCGCCGCGTGTTTTCATGGATTCTTCAAATTCTTCGGCCGTCATGTCGGCGTGTACGAAGTTGTCAGGGGTGTAGTCCACTCCCGACAGTTGAAATTCCATACCGAGGGCGTCTTTCATGCCCAGTTGCACGACAGAGATCGCGGTAAATCCGATTTTCGCATCATTCCAGTCCTGCTCATCGGCCAGGTCTCCGCGGCGGGCACCTTCTTCTCCACCTGGGCGTAAGCCGTTGCGCACGGCTTCTTCGGGCATGACGGCTTCGAAGAGAACGACGTCGTAGTTCTTAAAGAGCTCGTTGAGCTGATCGTAGTACTCGGGTTCACCCAGGTGGACTGCACCGATCAGATCGACAGTGGCACCTGGAAATTTGGGGGAATTGCTGAACGTGACAACGGCCGTCTCCATGGCAACAGCCAGTTTCCGTTCGTTTTTGCGAATCCGAATATACTGTGGAGTTTCGGCCTTCTTTTGATTTTCCGTGGCGGCATTAATTGGAGCAGGGCTGGCCGGACTCCGCGGCTTGTCATCGGCGGTGGCCGGGACTAATGCAGTGGACAGGGCAATAAAAGCAGGAGCCAGGATCACTATCGCGAACAGATGGATCATATATTTTTTGAGGGTTTTCCGTGACGCAATGTTCATCGGGAGACTGAAGTTCATGAATGGAATCCTGCAATTCTGAAAATGGTTCATCACCGCATGCCGCCAATGAACGAATCTGAACAACTACGATTTTTTGGGAAAACACGGAGACGCTGAGACAACCAGTTTGCCGGCAAAAAGTTTTTCCTGCGGGAAAGTCTTTGTTGTGTGGGGTTCAGGCATTTCAGGGTTTCTTCGGGGCCATGGCATTCGCCGAGGGCATTGGACGTGTTTAATCATGCCGGAGTTTGCGGGAAAACTCCAGTTCTATCCTTCGTTTGCACGTTGAAAATCCTGGGGATTTTCTGTTTGCCTCAAGTGGGATGTTTCTGATTTTCTACAATTCTGCAGATTCGGGAATATGGGATGGATTGGAACTGGTAGTGGAAGGCCCTGGTTTGAGTGTTTTTTCAGAATCGACCGACACTTTTTTCTCTGAATGCTGTTCAAGGGAGTGAACCTGCAAAGCAAGCACCTACTCAGAAGAAGCGTCTGAATGTGGGTCTGCTTCCCGTCAATTCTCTCCCCATCTCTGGAACTTTCTGCATCTATGATTATTCCTTGTGTAATTGCGTACCTTGATCCCGGCGCTGGCAGCATGTTGCTTCAGGCGATTGTTGGGGGTACGGCTGGCATGCTGGTCTTTGTTCGTCATTTGTGGCGAACCTATCAGGCGCAGCGCGGGTCGCGTTCATCGATGGATGGGCGGTAAGCCTTGGCTGGATCCCTATCGGAACCATCGTTTGTCTCTGGTTCGTGGCGCGACCGATCCTCTCGGGTTTTTGAGTACGACCATCGTGTGTTTCGGGCGCTGGATGAAGCGGCCGCAGATACGTGGAACTCGATCACGGCAACCAGATTCTTTCGTGACGCTCTGACAGCGGGCGAGATTGTTGGGACGAAGGTCTCTTCGGAAGCGGGGGGCTTTGTGCGCAGTGCCGGATATAGTTGCGCACTGGAGCACGACCGAATAGCGACGATTTCGTGGCCGTGGGAGTGGTCGTTTTCGATGCTGCAGGATGCTGCATTGCTGCAACTCAGGTTGTTGGCAAATGCTTTGCAGGAAGACTGCGCACTTTCAGACGCGACTCCGTTCAACTATCAGTTTGAAGGCGTAAAGCCGCTGCTGATGGATACGGGTTCGCTTGTGGTGCTGCGTGAAGGGCAGACATGGGAAGGTTATCGCCAGTTCTGTGAGCAGTTTTTGAATCCCCTGTTGCTTCAGGCGTGGAAGGGTGTGGACTTTCAACCGTGGCTCAGGGGGCGTCTGGAAGGAATTACCGCGGAGCAGTTCAGTCATCTGTTGTCTGCACGGGATTTGCTGCGCCGCGGGGCTCTGACGCATGTCTGGCTGCACGCACGTCTGTCGCGGCATGGGCAGGCTGTGTCGGTTTCTGATTCATTGAGTTCTGCGGGATTTCACAAAGACATCATTCTCAGAAACGTCGCAGGACTGCAGAAGATTGTCCGTGATCTGCGGTGGGCTCCCGGGCGATCATCGTGGTCTGAATACGTTCAGCAGTGTCCCCATGTGACAGATGACGAACCCGTAAAGTCGGCATTTGTTCGGGAAGCCTGTGTGCAGTTTTCCCCAGGAATGGTCTGGGATATTGGCTGCAATCAGGGGCATTATTCCAGGATTGCTGCAGAGTTTTCGCGAGTACTTGCGCTGGATTCGGACCACCTGACAATTGACCGTCTTTATCAACGGCTGCGGGACGAAGCCAGCGCCAGTCGGACACCCGGTCGGATTACGCCTCTGATTTTCAACGTTGCGGATCCTGCACCATCGCTGGGGTGGCGACATCAGGAGCGACCGTGTCTGGAAGAGCGTTCGCGTCCTGATCTGGTATTCAGTCTTGCCCTGATTCATCACCTTGTGATTGGCAGCAATCTGCGCCTCGGAGATGTGCTGGACTGGTTGCACAGCCTGCAGTCGGGAGTCGTCCTTGAGTGGGTTGATCGACAGGATCCGATGGTTGTGCAGATGTTGAAAAATCGGCGAGATATTTTTTCGGATTATCATGAAGAGCGTTTGCTGGAGGAATTGACGGGGCGATTCACGATCCTTCGGAGCGTTCAGCTTCCTTCAAAAACCAGACGTTTGTACCTGCTGCAGCCTGTTTCAGGCACAGTCACCGGGAAACGGACCGTGGGGTAGATGACATCTCTGCGACAGTCCGCACATACCTCGTCACTGCATCGCTGAAACTCCGTAGTCAGACCTCAAATCCATTCGACTTCGACACTCACGGCAGGGCATCAGGAGCTGGCGGGATTGGGCTGAAAACCTGTGGTCTTCAGCGACTGACGCCGCGAATAATCTGTGCACAGTGGCCTTGAGATTTTTCAACCGAAGTTTTGAGACGAGCGTGATATTTGGCTGGAAGTTTTTGGTGCTGTGCTGAAGTCCGCCGGTTTTGTTCCTCCTTCATCCGTACGCTGGAATAATTACAGGATTGCAGATGTCACAGCCCCAAAGAGGCGTTGCCAGTTCCGACAGCGGGACTCGTCAGTTACTGCATCTGCTTGCGCTGAATGCATTTGCCCTTGCCCAGCCCATCATGGATCGCCTGAGGTCCAATCCGGAATACCTGATTCTGGAAGACTACTCTGCATCGGCAGTTTTCATCACGCTGGCACTCGTGTTGATCGCACCACCGGTTGGTCTCTGGCTGATCGTCCGAGGCCTGCGTTGGATTGGGATGACTGGAACAAGCAACGTCATAATGAGTACCAGCATGGCGTTGTATGGTATCCTGACCATGCTGATCCTCATGCGGTGGGTATGTTCTTCGATGCGTCTGCTGGAGCAGGGGATTCCGGAAACGGTCGTGGCCGTTGTTGCGGCCGTGACGGGACTCTTTCTTCCGTGGCTGCGAAATCGTTCAGAGTTGTTTCGACAGGGGCTTTCGCTGCTGTCGATTGGTCTGATTCTGTTTCCTGCGGGCCTGCTGATGTCGGCTCCAGTTCGTCAGCACGTGCTGAAACTGGAATCGCCGCATGAGCAGCCGCGATCCACAATAAAAAATCCTGTGCCGGTCGTGATGATCATTCTTGACGGACTTAGCGGCATGTCACTGCTGGACAAGCAGCACGAGATTGACAGGGATCGCTATCCGTCCTTTGCACGGCTGGCCGCGATCAGTCATTTTTACCGCAATGCGACCACGGTTCATACACGCACAGATCATGCAGTCCCGGCCCTGCTGGCAAGTACGATTCCTGAGGAATGGCGTTCACCGGTTGAGGCGGACTATCCTCAGAATCTTTTTCGGATGATTTTTGACAGTCAGCAATACGACATGAGTGTCTTCGAGCCTGTCACTCGGCTTTGCCCGGCCGAGCTTCGGCAGATTGAGCATCAGTGGAGCCTGACGCGTCAGATCAGGACGCTTCTGACCACAACGCTGACCGTCTACGTTCAGGGATCATTGCCGCAGGAGCTATCCGGAGGATTTCCCGTTATTCCGCGCGAGTGGTTTGGTTTGATTCCCCGGACAGTCGGCGGCAGGAAGTCCATGAAAGGACAGATCGTGTACGCGTGGGACGAGTATCGTCAGGCGCAGGTGGAACACTTTCTTGAGTGTCTGGCCCCAGGGGAACGCCCCGGCTTTCGGTTTCTGCACATTGCACTTCCTCACTATCCATGGTCAATTCTGCCTTCTGGTCAGTCCTGCCTTCAGTACCCGAAACTTTCGCAGCCCACCTATGGACTGCTGCAGGAAACCTGGTCCACAGATCCGTGGCCGGTGCAGCAGGCCTGGCAGAGAAATCTGCTGCAGTTGCAGTACGCAGATCGCTGCCTTGGAAAGGTGCTTGATCGTCTGGAATCCACGGGGCAGTTGCGGCAGGCGCTGGTGATTGTGACGGCAGACCATGGGATGTCGTTTGTTCCCGGAGCCAGTCTGCGTGAACCGACGGACGAGACGCTTCCCGACATCCTTCCGATTCCCCTGTTTGTAAAATTGCCAGGGCAAACGGTCGACAGTATCTCCGACCGAAACGTGGAGACTATCGATATTCTTCCGACGATTGCGGAGGTGCTGCAGATGGACGCAGCCCCGGAATGGCAAGGCGCATCTCTGCTTTCCGGACAGGAGCGGCCAAGGAAGACAATTCGGGGGTCTTTGAATACGATCCTTGAGCCCAACTTTCAGGCTCGATTTCGGCACATTGAGCGGCTGACCGAGGTTTTTGGAACCGGCGGTGTGGATGATCGTCTTGGGAAGCTGAATCATCGTCCGGATTTGGTCGGTCGACTGGTATCAGACTTCACAGTGGACCAGTCAGAATGGGTCACATGGGTAACCCGCAGGCAGGTTCAGGCGCTTGTGAAGGTGCAACCAGGGGACCTTGGCACAGACTACGTCCCGGCTCTGATCCATGGAAAGCTCCAGGGCGGAAGTCCGCCAGCAGCACCAGTGTCTCTGGCCATCGCGGTAAACGGCCGCATCTGCGTGACCACCCGAACGAGCACAGACGCGAATGTGGGTTTGGCGTGGAGTGTCCTGATTCCACCGGAAGATTTGCCTGCCCTTGCAACCCCGCTGGAGATTTACGAGATCAGCGACGAGGGCGAAGGTTTACTGCGGCGGATTGCGAGTCCGGAAGGAGCGGAACTGGATCTTCGGGACATCCTTGAGGCCTGGAGCGAACCCCGGTTGCCAATGAAATTGCCTTGATCGCGGGGAATTCCTGATTTTTGGACTTGAAAAGGCCGAAGAGAGGGCGCGGAAATCGGGCAGGGGAGCTGAAGAATCTGTGATTCGGAATTCCGATGGGGAATGCGGTTTGACGCTTCCCGGATCGCCCTGTATCATACGCCGCTTCGTTTTTGGGGAAATCACGGGATTTCTCCCCGGAATTTGTCACCTCCGGTATTTTGATCGGTGACGTGCTGCGTGTCAAAATGCGAAATTCGCGGTTTGGCATTCACACAATTGTTCTGTGCCGTGGTCAAAATTTGACTGCGGCAATGTGGCGACGTCCACAGAAACAGGAGATCGGCAATGGCTGAGATTGTGGTGAAAGACATTCTGGATGCAGGTGTCCATTACGGACATCGTTCCAGTCGTTGGAACCCCAAGATGCGACCGTACATTTACGGTCGTCGTAACCAGATTCATATTATCGACATCAAAGAAACGATCCGCGGGCTGATTCGCGCTCGGAAGTATCTTCTGAAGGTCGCTGCTCAGGGTGGATTGATTCTGTTCGTCGGTACCAAGCGACAGGCTGCTGCATCAATCGAAGAGCTGGCCCTTGATTGCCGGATGCCATTCTGTACAGAGCGATGGCTGGGTGGTACGCTGACAAACTTCCGCACGATTCGTACTCGGCTGAAGCGTCTGGAAGAACTGGAAAAGATTCGTGAATCAGACGGCATCCGCAACTACTCAAAGAAGATGCAGTCCACGCTGAATCGCGAGTACCAGAAAATTTACCGCAACCTGAACGGTATGCGTGAAATGAATCGATTGCCGGAATGCCTGGTGATCGTTGACCCAACCAAGGAAAAGAATGCCGTTCATGAAGCACGACTGCTGGGCATTAAGGTTGTCGCGCTAATCGATACGGACTCTGATCCGGACATGGTTGACCTGCCGATTCCGGGAAATGACGACAGTCTGCGATCGATTCGACTGGTGATTCAGCATCTGTCAGATGCCATCAAGCAGGGACGCAGCCTGCGTCCTGAAGATCCTCGCAAGAAGGATGAAGGCGCTGACGAAGCCTACAAGGCTGTGCCTTCAATCCGCGACTGATGAAATCAGGTTCGCCTTCACACAGGCCTGAGGGATGTTTATTCCGGCGGGTCTGTGTCACTGGCTGATCCTGGATTTGATAGAAGCGCTGATGCGACGGTTCGGTGGCGAACCGTCGCATCTTTATTGAAGTTTGTGTTAAGTTGACAAAACCTGTCTATAAGCACTGCAGCGTTGGTCTGCTGCGGTTGCCAGCGCCCTGCCTGTGCAGGCTGTGTGCCCAAAATCGTATTGGGGCTCTCTAAAAAGCAGCCATGGTGAACATCGCGGGGTTCGCTGATCTGTTCATTGATATTCCGTTTTGGTTGTGCCTGGCGTTCCGGTACTAATCGATCGTCGGACAACCGTGAAGAACCAGGGAGTTTACAGATGGCCGAAATTACAGCAGCAGCCGTGAAGGCTCTTCGTGAAAAAACCGACCTCCCGATGATGGAGTGCAAGAAGGCTCTGACCGAGGCTGGTGGTGATGAAGCCAAAGCCATTCAGATCCTGAAGGAAATGTTTAAGAAGGTCCAGGAAAAGCGAGCCGACAACGTCACCGGGGAAGGTCGAATTTTTCTGGCCTGTCTGCCTGATAATTCAGAAGCAGCCATGGTCGAAATTCAGTGCGAGTCGGCTCCGGTGGCAACCGGAGAAGTAATGCTGCAGTTTGGACAGGCGTTGGTGGGCCATCTGCTAAGAGGTCCCGGAGCTGCTGATCCTGCGGCCCTGATGGCTCAGACAGCGACGGGCGCCAGCCAGTCGTTCCAGGCCCAGTACGAAGAAATTGTTAACAAAATTCGTGAAAAGATCGTGATCAACAAAATCGCCCGAGTCAAAGGACCGGTTAGTGGTTACGTTCACCACGACTTTAAAATCGGGGTTCTGTTGATTGCTTCTGGCGAGGGAAAAAACCACGAAGTTCTGAAGGATGTCGCGATGCATATCGCCGCCCTCAACCCTGCTGTCACAAAACCGGAAGACCTCAATCCGGCTATGGTCAACGAAGAACGCGAAAGGCTCAAAGCCGAAGCGCGAGCTTCTGGTAAGCCCGAGAACATCATCGACAAGATGGTCGACGGTCGCATGAAACTGTACTTTGCAGAACAGGGTGCTCTGACCATGCAGCCATTTGCAAAGGACGACAAAAAGACTGTGAGTCAGGCACTGTCAGAGGCTGGATTTGAAGCTGTGAAGTTTCTCCGCTGGAAGGTCGGCGTGGCGGGCTGATGCCCAATCAGACCAGAGAAATACCAAAGCCCGGTGTTCTGTGAACACCGGGCTTTTCTTATGGATCTTCCTGATTTCGCAGACCCCCGTTGTCTGCCTTTAAAAAACGCCGCAAATGGCTTCGGGCTGGTTGTCCTCCGGAAGATCGGATGACGGACATTTCCTACGTCAGACTGTTGCGGGATCTGCTAAACTTCGGAAAACAAACACCGGGCACTCTGACTGTTTCTGCGGGCCTGGCAATTTACTGTAACACGGGATTTCTACTGATGACAACGACAACAAATCGCTCTCCTTACCGTCGAGTTCTGCTGAAGATCAGCGGAGAGAGTTTCTGCCGCGAGGGTGAATCCGGTATCAGTATGAATGAGCTGTCCTCTGTGGCGGGTCAGATTCGTGATGTCGTTCAGAAGGGAATACAACTTGCGATCGTGTGCGGTGGTGGCAATATCCTTCGTGGAAAGCAGTTTGCGGATATTAGTCAGTCCATCGTACCGTCCACGGCGCACTACATGGGGATGTTGGCCACTGTGATTAACGGGCTGGCGCTTCAGGATGCACTGGAAAGCGCAGGTGTTCAGACACGATTGCAAAGTGCCATTCGCATGGAGGGGGTTGCAGAACCCTTCATTCGCCGCCGATGTCTGCGTCATCTGGAAAAGGGGCGTGTGGTGATCCTTGCGGCTGGCACTGGAAGTCCGTTTGTGACCACAGATACGGCAGCGGCTTTGCGAGCTCGTGAAATTGATGCGGAAGTGGTTCTGAAGGGGACCAAGGTAGACGGGGTCTATTCCGAGGATCCACTGCGAAATCCGCATGCCATTCGTTATTCGGATATCACATTCCGAGAAGTGCTGTCTCAGAACCTGCAGGTCATGGATGCACAGGCCATGCATCACTGCATGGAACACAACATTGACATCATTGTGTTTAACTACAAACGAGTCGGCAACATCGCACGCGTGGTGGCTGGTGAGCGAATTGGGACTCGTGTTTCCAACGAGCCGCGAAGCTGACGCCCCTTCCTGCGTTTCAGTACCCGGGAAAAAGGAACCAGGCTGCCATGCATATTTGTCAGGTAGCAGGGGGCCTGTGTGGCCCACGCGGAGAACACCGGAACTGTTTGTGCCCGAGCAGTTCCGGCTATTTCTGAGGCAGGATCATTCTTCAGGGGCAAGGTGTCTCGCTCGATCCGGATTGCAGTGTCCAGCGGACTCAGACAATATGGCGTCCACCGGGCTCCGCAAGGGGCATCGGCTGACCAGAGCCGGCCGTTCCGGCAGCGGATAAAAAGCGTTCCTGAATCATCGCCAGACCGTCCCGCAGACTCTGCCGTGACGGCAGCATGATCAGTGATCGCTGGCGGTAGATCATCACCACCACGAGAATATTCCAGATGCAGCGTCCCAGCAGATAGGCCAGAGCGGCACCTTCGACTGCTGCCATCCGGCTGAAAACATACAGCAGTACTAACTGCAGGGGAATGTAGGCGAACAGCAGGCGACTGTAAGCCCGTTCCATGCCGGTGGTCTGCATGACCGGGATTGTCGGCCCGGTCAGGCAATCCACGATGGTGGCCAGCAACAATGCGGGCAGAAGTACTGTCACAGTCTGCCATTGTATCCCGAGGATCCGTACGAACAGGGGTGAGGCGACCATGATCGCTGCGCACAGCGCAGTGGAGATCAGAAAAATGAGTGTTGCCGCGTTTCGGGCAAGCACCCGGGATTCGTCGTTTCTGCCGGAATGATACAGCCTCGCAAATCCCGGAATCAGACTCATATTCAGGAGACCAAGCGGGATGCTGGGCAGACCTGCAATCAGCATAGCGTAGGAGAGCTGAGCGGTGTCAGCGAAGCTGCAGCCCGCAGCAACAGCGAGGGGAATACTTCGCTGGCAGAGGATGCCTCCGACGGCGACAAAGACAAACGGAAGACCGGCATGAAACCGATCGCGCAGGGCACCGTTCGGCAGAATGTTGCTGGCTATTGCTGCCGAGTAGAGGGGTTTCAGGACTCCGTGGCACGAGGTGAGTCCCCAGACGGTGATGGTCAGTCCGGAAAACAGCAGGGCGGCGGTTCTGGCTGTCAGTGCCGATGGCATAAGTAAGAACAAACCCGGCAGCAGAATCAGGGAGCACCCCGGGATCAGAATCTGTTCCGGCATCACAGCTCGCCGCGTGCCGATCAGAGGAATCGCAATCCACTGTCTCAGGTAGGTCAGTGTCAGCGGCCCGAACATCAGTGCGGCCAGCAGTGTCGTTTCACGCCATGGGTAAAGTCTGAGCTGGTGACAGAGCAAAGCGATCACCAGACAGCCGGCGAGCAACGCGCCGGACACCAGCAGAGCACATCGATGGGTAAGACGAACTTCCGGGGCCGCGTCATCCAGCGATGGCCGGATCGACAGGTTCCGGATCAGAATCCGATCCGTTCCAAGTGGTGCGAGGGTTGCGAGCAGCATCGCAAGGGACAATCCGGCGCTGTAGGTTCCGTATTCTGCGGGTCCGAGGAGTTTTGCGGTCAGGGTCGTGGATGCGAACAGCAGCAGGATCCCGAGCGCGCGAATCAGCAGGGTTCCCGAGGCCGCGGAACGGATGGATTCCTTCCCTGATTCTGATCCTGAGACACTCACGGTCAACTCCAGAGTTCTGTCGGCAGGATCACGCGGCTCGTCGCAGCGGCTTCTGAGGCATTTGAATGATGGGGCGTTCCCTGAGATAGGGAGCCAGCAGGTTATGGTGATCGCAGTAGTTTCTCAGTTCCTCCAGAGACATCGCGTTTGCGGGCGAGCTGATGTAGGCGTCATGGACTTCCGGGGAGACGAGGTCGCTGTAGTCATACGCGATTTCCTCATAAACACTGCGGAAAGCGGGGAGTACGGCAAACATCTCGGTGAGTTCCACGGTTCGTCGTGTTTCCTCATCGCTCATCAATTCTTCGTACAGTTTTTCGCCAGGCTTGGCTCCGATCTCGGTGATGGGCATGCGAGTCGAAGAGAATCCGTACTGATCGGCCAGCGAGTCGATCATGACTCGTGCAAGATCGGCAATCTGAATGACAGGCATCTTTGTTACGAAGACTTCACCGCCGCGGGCCTTTTCAGCGGCTGCAAGCACGAGGCGACAGCTATCCTCAAGCGTCATAATAAATCGTGTCATGCGGTGGTCCGTCAGCGTGACGGGGCCACCATTTTCGATTTGTCGGGCGAAAATCGGAATGACCGACCCACGGGAGCCGAGGACATTTCCGAAGCGGGTAGAGCTGAAGATTGTGCGTCGCTGCATCTTCAGGCTGTTGGCTGCAGTAAACAGGCGTTCGCCCATCAGTTTGGACGTCCCCATCACGTTGGTTGGGTTTACCGCTTTGTCGGAGCTTGTAAAAATCACGCGTTCCACATCATTGTTCAGCGCGGCATCAATCACATTTCTGACGCCCATAATGTTCGTCTGCACGGCGTCAAAAGGTGCGCGTTCGCACAGAATCACATGTTTCAGGGCTGCCGTGTGCAGGACAATATCCACACCTGCGAACATGCGATTGAGCTTATCGGCATCGCGTACGTCACCAATCTGGCACAGACTGGAAACACGCTGTTCCGGATGCTGTCGGGAATGCTCCATCAACTCCTGTTCAAGAAAGAACACCTCTGATTCATTGGTGTCGATCGCCCGGATTTCCCCTGGCTGATGACTGAGCAGTTGTCGTACCAGCTCGCGTCCTACGGTTCCACATCCACCTGTCACAAGTACTGTTTTGCCGGAAAAAAAAGACATGAGATTTCTCTGAGAGTAACGGAGGTGTCGGGGAAGAGTCGTCTGGAAGCGGATGGGAATTCACTAGGCCGCGCGGTGTCGGTACAGGCTCTGATCAATCATCTGCAGCATCGCGGTGGTGTTCAGCGAAGAGCCGAAGTGACGATTAATCTGGGCCAGCGTGATTTCCGGGTGTGCCAGCAGTTCGTTGTAACTGATATTGACCAGATTCAGGTGGGGCTGGGATGGCAGCCATCCGTAAAAATTGCGGAGTTCGCGTTCAAACAGGGCCTTCATGATGGCGTCGGGAATGTCTGTTGCAATTCCTTTGCGTTCGAGCATTTTTTTCTGAGACTGCAGAACTTCGTCCACCTGCCTTCGCATAAAGATGACCCGATACTGGCGATCGGCTGGCAGGTGTCTAAGCAGACTGTAAACCATCTTGACGGAATGCCCCGGGGCGTGATCAATCCACGAAGTGTTCTCCTGAATGGCCTTCACATCTTCAAACTCATAGTAGCCATTCGGATTGTCTTCATCGGGCGTCCTGAGCGAATCCGTCAATGCGGGAATTCCTCCAGCTTCCAGCATTCGCATCATCAGCGACGTTCCGGACCTTGGAAGACCGGAAACGACCGTGACCCAGGGGCGATTGGTTTCTGCCGCAGGGACCTGCTCCAAAGGCGGCATCGCATCACTGGCTTTTTTCAGCAGTGTCATCAGCTGCCCTTCTGTCAATGCTCCTGTGCGACGATCCACGGTCTGACCGCTGGCCCAGGCGATGAATGTTGGCACACCGCTGATCTGATATTGCGCCGCGATGGCGGGACTGCGGTCGATGTTGAGGGAATACACATCTGCCCAGTCGCTGACTTTCACCGCCAGCTTGTCCACAACCGGCTGCATCATTTTGCAGGGTGGGCACCAGGAAGCCCAGAAGTCTACCAGGACAGGGCGGTCTGACTTCAGCACCAACTCTTCAAAATCGGATTCTCGCAGTTCCATGGTTCGTTTCGTTTCACTGTTGATAAGCCGTCAGGATTGACGGGGTCTGAAATCTGTTTTCCAGGGATCCGTTGTTAAAAATACAGGGAGCCGGGGATGGGTTGATGTGATTGTTCTGCCAGTGACCATCGGAATCTGATCCGCATTGTCCGGGGATCAGGCAACGGGTTTCCATGTCTCCAGAACTTCCAGTTTTCCATGCTCGCCCGACCACTTGGTTTTGGGGAAAAGTGTGTCTTTCTGTGCGAGAATCCGTTCACGATGTTCGGGCTGCATCAGAACCCGGAACAGGTGACGAACTTCATCGGCAAAACCAGATTCGGACGCAAATCCGAAGCGTTCCCCAAGCTTCTCGTGGATGACCTCGTACGGATGTTCCTCGGCTTCCACTCGCGGGTTTTCGATACGCTGAACCTCAACATCCAGGCCGAATTCCCGGCCAAGTGTGGCCACCATTTGTGCGATTTGCAGCACACTGAAGACATCCGTCACCTGATTGACAACGTCGTATTGCCCCGGTTCGGGAGGGGCGACAATCAGCCGAGTGATGCACTGCATGGCATCTCGAAGTGTGATGTAACCGCGTCGCTGATTTCCTGAGCCGTAGATCGTCAGGGGCATACCGATAACAGCCTGAGCCACAAAGCGGTTGACCACCGTCCCCCACCATTCGTCGATGTCAAATCGGGTGCTGAGGTCTGGATGAGCCTGCAGTTCTTCGGAATAGTTACCGTAGATCACACCCTGCATCACGTCATAGCTTCGCAGCCACCAGTATTTGCAGGCTTCGTAAACACTGAACGTGCCCTGCACTTTGCTGACGTGGTAGAAACTGACAGGATCCCGAGGTGTCAATTCTCCTCCAAGACTCCATTCCTGCCCCTGATACTGCAGTACGGCGTCGCCTGGGAACAGTCCTTCGAACAGAGGGCGTCCGGTGAGCGGACTTCCGTATTCCCCCATGGTCCCCAGTTTGATGATCGACGCATCGGGAGCATGATCACGAACACCAAAGAGCAGGCCCAGAGTTCCCACGACATTATTCTGGATCGTGTTTACAGCGCGATCCACGTCTGCCATGCTGTAGGGAGCGCTGGGGATTTCGGCGAACTGCACGATCGATTCTGGTTGAAATTCGCGGATACAGGCAAACAGGGCATCGCGGTCCAGAAGATCGATCTCCCGAAAGTCGATATCCACACCCAGATGTTCTTTTGCGGCGGCGATTCTCTCCTGCATGGTTCGAATTTCCGTGACCGAATGAGCGCCTCGTTCGGCAACCAGTTTGCGTCTGAGCAGATTGTCGATGCCCATGACACGGCATCCCAGCTTTGCCAGTTTCAGTGCCAAAGGCCAGCCGAGGTAGCCATCCATGCCAAGAATCAGCACGCGCATTCCGTCCAGCAGATAGCCGCTGTCGGTCTTCTTCCACTCGCTGCAGGATTCAAAAGTGATGGACATCGGATCAAAATATCCAATGTCCGGGCGTCGTCGGCATTCAACAACCAATTGCCCTTCCGCAGCCTTGCGAAAGGCCGCCTGACCGCACGCGCGAAAATCCACGTGCCCCTTGAATTCCACCGCAGGACAACTCCAGCAGGTCTGGTTTGCATTGTGGCAGGATGATTGTGTCATGAAACCTGAATCCGAAATCAAAGGCAAATTGTGGCAGGGATGCGAGCACAGTTACTGGAGCCCATGGCCTGCTGAATGATCATTATTCCGTTACGCCGCTCGCCGCAGTCGGCCATATTTTTGAGGCAGAACGACCTCCAGAACATTTTCCACATGCATGTCGCCCGGAATCTGCCCATGTCCCTCGCCACGAACGAAGAATGATGATTCTTCATACGTATGCCGACCGTTGATCAGCGTGGGTTCCACCAGGGCCGAAAGATTCATACGTCCGGAAAGAGCCACATCTGTCGCGGGCATTACGATCAGGTCCGGCGCCCGATGCGAGAAGGGACCACTGTAAACTCCGGCGCCACGAATCACTTCGGTGGAAATCGGCATTCCTTCAACCGATACCTGCAGCAGGTACGATGTGATCGCCTGCATCAGTGACTCAGCCTCATCGGCCAGCACGGTACCGCCCGGATACCGTCCCTGACGATGCAGATAAATTCGTCCCGGATCCATGGCAAATGCTGTCGACTCGGGAAGAATATCCATACAGGAAGGACGAGCAGACGCTTTCAGCTTCAGAAATCCGCCCTCAGCCAGAACACAGTTGAGATTTACACTTCTGCGCTGGCGAGCAAATCCGTGGTCTGAAACGGCGGCCAGTGTGGTGCGATCATCCAATCGCTCCAGAATGCGACCAATCTGCGCGTCAACCTCGTGATAGTAATCCAGAAATGTCTGGTGGAAGGACGAAGTGCTGTCTTCGTAGTCTTCCCAGAGGTAATGGTTCAGACGGTCGGTTCCGGTGAACACGAACATGATGTTCTGCCACGATTCCCGGTCCCAGTGGTGATGCAGTGCTGAGCAGCGAGTACTCATGACACGCCGCAATTCTTCTACGAAACGCCCCTTGCCCTTTTCGACCAGAGACATGTCTGCATCAACGGAGTACTGAATACTTTCAAGCCATGGTAACTGCTCAGCGGGGTAGACCGCCCGCTTCAGATCGAGGGCCACAAAACCGGAAACCAGCATACCATTCAGTGGCTGGGCCGGGTAGGTTTGCGGCACATTCATAATCAGACTCGGCCCCGCATCCGGCTCCGCCCAGAACGGTTTTGCACGAAATGTTCTGGACGACGTAAACCCCAGGCTGTAGCTGCCGTCCATCAGATCCGTGAATCCAAAGACATTGTGCCCGCCGGAGTTCTGCCCCGTCACGATCGACGCCCATGCCGCTGAGGAAACCTCGGGCAAGGCGGATTTCATGGGCACCAGCGTCCCCGTTTTCAGCAACTGCGCACTATTCGGCATCACGCCCATATCAGCGAATTTTTGCCACATCCATCGTGGCAGTCCATCGATGCCAAGAAGAAACAATTTCATGACCCCGGCCTCCCTTCCGCGATCCTGCACTCCATCGATTTCACGGTTCACTGCACAGGAAGCAGCACCCGACGGACTATAAGTACCCAAGTTGCCTCAGCCGCTCAGTGACTGCTTCCGTATCTTCCTCATCCATAAATGCATCTGCTTCACACAACTCCATCAGCGTGCAGTGCAAATGAGGGATATTCTGCCTCGAAAGTTCTGAAACCAGCTTTTTTGCGTCGCTGCAGTGTTCTTCCGAGACCACGACAATTCTGCAGATCTCGCTGCCATGCAGTGAAGCCAGGGACGCCCCCATGGAATCCCGCCAGGTCAATTTTCCTGGCGTTGTACCGCAACTGAGCGTATCGCCACTGTCAGTGACGTAAAGCGTCCCTTGCGTGGTATTCAGAGTCTGTTGTGTCAGATTCAGCAGCGCGTCGCCGCCCAGAATGACTTCCGTAATGGAGTTGGCGGTACTTGAACAGGCAGTCGTCATGTTTCACCATCCCTGGTGGGTTTTTATCCCTGAACGGGGGACACGGTTATCTCAGCGGCAGTCATCCTTCCTGCGCCATAGAACAGCGGAACTGTAATCTTCTGCGGATTTTGACACAACACGGGTTTCTGCCGCACTTTTTGCCGATTCTCGGTGAGAACATTGCCGCCAGTGGATTGTCAGGGAACAAGAGAGTTCCCCGGACGTAACTGATTTTGTGGCATGAGCGGGTGTGCGAACCCTGGGAAATTTGCTGATACGCGACAGTCTATTTTGCACACACAGTCCCGTTCCCGGGTCACGTTGGGTGCGTGATGCTTGCAAGGCGATTCCTCGAGTTTCTACAAAACAGCGAAAACGACCGGCTTTTGCCCAAAATCCCGTTGTTTAGCGGGGCTGTTCTCGCTACAAACTCCCGCGGGTACAAGGCTGACGCTCCAGTGGGGATCTGCGGTGCGGATTCTGTTATCCAGCGACGACTTCCGGGGGGAAGATTCTTCCAGACAGGACCACGGGGCGCCGAAAACTACTGGAAGCGTCGGACTGAACAGTTCATCACTGAGATCCTCAATACAGTGGTATTGAGAGTTCGGAAGGGTGCCTTTTCGGTAGAGGGCCGTGCGTTGCAGAACAGTTCCTATCAGCGTGGTGATCTGGTTATCTATACCGTGACGAAGCAGAGCGCGCATCCGGGGCCTCGTGCCCGAGAGATCCATCCTTCGCAACTTGGTGAGGACTATTCGTATCTGGTCGACAAGTTCTGGATGGTAGCCGAGCTTCGATCCAACGAAGAGATTGTGATTGTAACACGACGTGGAAAGACCCGTCAGGTTTCGGTCAACGACCCTCTGCTTCGAAAAGCCAACTGGTGGCAGCGTCTGCGTCACCGCAATCGATTTCCCAACCCGGAAATTCTGAACACCGCCGCAGCAAGTCACCAGTGAATCGCAAAAAGGGGACATTCTACTTTCTGCCGTAGGGATACCCTTAATGTACCCCGCGCCTGTGCCGCGGCTTCAAGCCGTCCTGACGCACCCCGGCAAAAGGGTACCAGAAAATAGCCAGTTGTCAGCGTAACGCCTCCACCGGAACTGTGCCCCCACGATCGTTGGAATTCGAATCCGCAAGGATGAGTCCGTCCCATTTAGATTCTCCGTCTGGTGATGAGTCATGGGAGAGGAGATCAGGATGCGCCTTCGGTTTTCTGTCACCTCTTCAGGGTGAAATTCATCAATTTGGCGATGCCTGGGGTGGCGTTCTAACTGACACCCTGTGAATGTCGCCAATCTGACTGCGATGATTTCAGAACATGCCTGCAAGGGTAGTAACTGCAGATATTCCGGGGTGAAAATAGGCAGATGCGAAATGTCATCAGCGGCCGGTGGTCCGGGTGTCGGCGAAGATGTGGATAAATTCCACTTCATCTCCGGTTTTGATATTTGACCATGCCCAGTGAGGCTGAACAGGATGTGCCCGCGTGCAATGGCCAAACATCGGCGTTCGTTGACAGTGGCGAGCGTCCTTCGATTAGCATCCTGAGGGACATCATGGGTACAGTGGGAAATGCCTCCGCATTACCGGAGAGCATCGGGGCAATGAATCAGTCCATGTTCTCCGACGACATCGCCGCGGAGTGGTTTACCTGCAAGCCCTGTGCGATCGGCAGCCAGCAGGTTGGCGAGATTTGGCGTCGTTTCTGGCAGAATAATGCAGAAAACGCCCTGCAATCTGCGGCAGATGGTTTAGGTCAGAGCCTGGATCGCCTGCTACATCATGTCCGCAATTTTGATCTGACCAGACGTCTGGCTCCGAGGCTATGTGCACGGGTAGCGGATCTGATGGAGGCGATGGACCGACGGGATGGATACGCGGTGATGGATGGACTTCAGGTCTGGTGCAATGATGCCCCGGAAGACTGGTATGCAGATGACCTGATTACCGAGTCGATTGCTGCGCATGCATGGGAACAACCCCTGCTGCGAGAAATCCGATCGACTCAGGTCAGCGGCATGGGGCCGCTGGAGTTCTTTCCGCTGCTGGAATCTGACACGCTGCGGTATCACCAGATTGCGATGCATGCGCTGCACCTGATTGGTGAGGTGGATCCCGACATGCACGCGGAGATCAGCACGCATGTCTCAATGATCAAACTGTTCACCGGCAGCGGCATCGAGGGGCTCAGCACACCCAAGGCTTTTGGAGCGTTATGGCTGAAGGTTCCGACTGAAGAAAACGCATTGGCATGGTTTCTGGAGCATCTGGTCCACGAATGTTCTCATCTGCATCTGAATGCGCTCTTCTCCCTCGATCCACTGCTTTATAATCCGAACGAGATTCACCAGGCTCCGATTCGCCCTGATCCTCGTCCGATGTTCCAGATTCTTCACGGTACGTTTGTACTGGCGAGAAACTGTCGCGTTCACGCACGGCTTTGTGAGCGATTTCCGGAGTTGAATCTGCAGCCTGCCTTAGAGAAGTTTCATGAGCAGTTCCAGCGTGGGATTGCTGTCGTTGAGGGATGTATGAAGCCAACGCGGCGGGGAGCATTGCTGTTGCAGTCTCTCAGTGAGGCAGCTGCATAGACATAACGAACATCGTCACCGGAATCGGTCCACCCACGATGGTCGGAATTCGAATCCCGAACAACGGATGACGGACAAACGCGTCTCGTTCAGATGCTCCGTCTGCCGGTGAGTCGTGGGAGAGGCGATCAGGAGGCATTCGCGGCTTTCTGGCAGCCCTTCGAGGCTGAAATGCGTGCCGGCTGCGCAACACGACAATTCAGCACAGGTGGGGATTACAGACGGCTCATTTACCGCTTCCTCACGGGCGCGGCTCCTGGGAGTTTCGGCTTCCTGGCCGGTTGTGGGTCCTGGGATTTTTCCGCTTCCTCACGGGCGCGGCTCTTGGGAGTTCCACTCCCTGGTCGGTTGTGGGGCTGGGATTTTTCCGCTTCCTCACGGGCGCGGCTCCTGGGAGTTCCGCTTCCTGGTCGGTTGTGGGGCTGGGATTTTTTCAGGTTGCGGGACTGCTGACAGCTTCGTCATAGAAGAAGTTGGACATGATGTGTTCGGCGCAAAAGAGCAGGATCACCAACCCCAGCAGGACGGGAAAGACTTCGACCCCCAGCCGGCTGGCGCGAACAGCATTCTGCAGATCTTCGGGCTGACGAATGATCGTCAGGTGATCTGAGCTGGCCAGAGACTGCAGCTGATCATCCGGAATTCTGGTGAGGTCTGTTTCGTCATCCGGAAAATTGACGGAAAACGCAGCTTCATAGGAGGACGGGGATTCGAAGGGTTTCAGCAGATAATGTCCCTGGTCGCTGACATCCGTCAGCAGGACGCTGGACTGATCCGCTTCCAGTTTTCCTCGTGTCTGTCGTAACCCGGGGCGTCGGAGCAGAAATTGTTCAAATCGCTGTGTTGGGGGGACGGGGAAATCCAAGATTGTCCCAGAGGTGAAGTTTCTTTGCAGCGAGGTGAAATCTGTCAGATGTGCGAGAAGTTCATCCGCCAGGACCAGGAAGGCCCAGCTGGTGACGAGGTTATTCCACCGACTTCCGCCTTCCGGCAGATTGTCCATCGCGGAGGTAAACATCAGGCACCGTCCTGCGCCGACTTTGCGTTCCAGAAGTGCGGGCCTGGCTCCCGGACCGGTAAATGTCATCAGCGTTGTGGTATCGGGAAGATTCTCGACAGCCCAGCATTTGTCGAATGCGGCAGCGCCCAGTTCCACCCGCAGCGCTTCGTCGCTGGAAAAATCCCGCAGGACAGGATGTTGTGACGGGGCAAGTTTCAGCTGGCCGGGTTCATTGAGAAATCGGACGATGGTCAGCGGCGTTGCGGGCAGTACCTGCCGAGCGGCGGGTGTGGACCATGTTCCGGGCTGAATCCGGGAAGACCCAGCCACGACAAAGACTCCGCCTCCATTTTGCAGATATTTTGCCAGCGCATTCCAGAGGGATTCGTCCGGACGCTGAATGCCAACGAGAAAGACGGCGTCAAATCCGGTCAGCGTTTGCTCTGCGGCGCTGGCGGTGGGAATACTGACGCACTGGCAGAGTCGCACGCCGGCTCTTTCCAGTTCCTCGGGTTGAAGTGCATTTTTTAGGTACAGCGATTCTTCAGGACGATCAGCGATCAGCAGAACTTTCGGTGCCGGCCGAACGCCACAGGAAAAGTAACGGACGTTGTCGTCCATCAGCGGATCTTCTGCGGTCAGTCGGATGACGCCTTCCACGCAGGATGCTGCTCCGGTGATTTTTATGAGACTTTGAATTCTGGCGGCATTGCCATCGAGTTTGACAAGAACCGGTGCGCCGCTTCGCACCTCCTGTCCTGAAGCATCGATAAGACTGGTCTCGACAGTGGCCATTGCCGGAAGGCCCTGAGTTGACGCAATGGACATGGAAAGTACAAGATCACGTCCGGTGACGGTGGATTCGTCTGAAAGAGTGAGTTGTGTAATTCCGGCATTCACCGGGGCTGGAACAGAAACATCCACAAGATAAATGTGCAGCCATGGCAGCTGCGTCAGCAGATCTGCCAGACCATTTTCATCAGGAATCTGGAGGGACGCTCTGGAAAAATCAGACAGGACATAAATGTCACGAGCAAACAGATCTGCGGAGCCACCCAGTCCGGCCTGTTCCTGCACCAGACGCCGGTCTTCGACCTGTGCTTTGATTGCCGCCTGAATCTGACGATTGAGGCGGCCGGGTACTGCGGTGACTTCCATGGCTTCCATGCGGGATGACGTGCCGGACAGATCGGCCTGAAAGATGATTTCTTCATCTGCTTCGGAGGAAGCCACTGCGGCGCGACTTCCGGACGGAAATCGTTCGAGGAGTTGCTTTGCCAGCTGGGATGCGGCTTCCATGCGAGTCAGATTTTCCTGGCGATAGTTCATGCTGATGCTGTTATCGATCAGAAATACGGCCGCGACGGGAACGTCCTCGGTGCCCTCATTGCGAGGTGACAGAAGTTCTGCCCGCACCCGCAGGCCCCACGGGATGCCGGTCAGCAGAATCACCATCAGGAGTCCCATGAGCAGGCACAGGACCTTCTGGCGACTTCTGCGTTGAACACTGTTGACGGCGGCCGACTGGCTGGCAGCATCGCGGCGGCCCATCAGGACGTAGATAACTCCGCTGAGACCGGCAGCCAGGCCAACTCCTGCCCATTCCCACCACCTTAGACCGTAATTAGCGGCGGGCAGTGACGGTCTGGCAATGGCGACGACCAGTGTGCAGATCAGCAGGACGCGCAGCGCCAGCAGCAGAATCTGACGCAGTCGCATGCGGCGGGCATTGGATGGTTGGCGAGCTTTCAGCAGTCGCAGCGCCGGAAACTCAATCCGTTTTGGTTTGGCACGCATCACCAGATGAAGAATCAGGGGAATGCCTGCGAGGATCAAACCCAGCAGCAGTGAGGAATTGATCAGAGTCATGGAATTCCATTCGTATCAGGCATCCTGCCTCTGTACGGTACCGCCTGAAGTTTCTGCGGGTTCCGTCAGTCCATTCGTCAACGCTATTCTCTGACAGAGTTTCTGTGGTACCATGGTTCTGCGAGAACGTTCAGTCTTCATCAAAAAGGTGACTGGGTGGCTACGTTAAGGAGTTTTTCGCGTTCCGGCAATCGAATCCAACGGGGCACACGGCGACGGGGAGAGCGGCAACGGGGAAAGCTGGGGCATTGTCGAAGCCTCCTGAAGGACCGCCCGGTTGGTTTTGAGGGATTGGGCTAATTCCGCAGGCGGCGCTGCGTTACCGCGTTGGCAGGATAGCAGATTTCAGCCGTTCCGGCGATGACGTCAGTTTCTTACTTCTTTGAACAGGTGGGCATTGTGTCTTCTGTGACTATCGGCAACAGGCTTCGAGCCGGGCTGGGTCTGATCCTCTGGCTGTCTCTGGCTGTCTGGGCGGCTTTGGGAATCCGCAGCCAGACGGGGGGTGACACACGGGCATTGTCCTTGTTATCGGGTGAGTTGCTGCGATGGTTAGTGGGCGTAAACCGGGAGTATTCCGCGGCTGCCGAGTCAACCCTAATACTGGCACCAAACGATCCGATTTTCCTGAAAAATGCGGAAGGCAGACTGGTTCAGATTGGGCGTGTTCGCACGGCTTTTGGGTTGACGCAGGATCCAGTGACCACGCAATCAGCGATCCTGCTGATGGATGAGCAGCAGCTTCGGTCGGTTTGTCCGGGAAGTTTTTCTCTTGAATACCATACAACTCCCACGTCGCTTGACTGGGTCGCGAAGACCTTGATTTCCCCGGACCGTCGGGACGAGATCGCGGGGATTCTTGCGCGGGACTGGGAACTGCAAAGTGCTCAGGTGCTTTCGCGTCTGGAACCAGTTCTGCTGCAGGGGCTGAAGCAGCTTGCGGCGGCTGTAGAAGCGGAGTTACCGGCGGTGCTGGATCGCCATCGGTCGGACTTTGCGGGGCTGGCAGATCGATATCAGGGCGAGTTGGTGCAGCAGAAAATTGTGCCCCTGGTTCGGCGGGAGATTCTTCCGATTGTGGAGCAGGAAATTCGACCTGTCGCTCTGCAGCTTGGCCGGGAATTGTGGGAGCGGGTGTCTTTGTGGTCATTTACATGGCGATATCTGTACGATGTTTCTCCGCTGCCTGAAAGAAATGCCGTTCGAAGAGAGTTCGAGAGATTCCTTGCCGACGAGATTACGCCCGCGCTGGAATCCCGTACTGAAATTTTCGTGGCGGTGACGGAGCGGATTGTTGCGAGGATCAGTGCCAATCAGGAAGTGCGTCGCGTTGTGCGGGAGAGTCTGCGTTCGGCGGCAACGGATGCGGAACTGCAGAAGGTTTTGGGATCCATTCTGCATGATTTGTTTCTTGACAATTCCGCGATGCATCGAGCATTGGAAGACTATCTTGCCGGCGATGAAGTGCGGTCTGCCCTTGAGGTGGCCACGAGCCACTTTGAGCCATCAGCACGAGCGATTGGCACAGCGGTGTTCGGGAGTCGGACGGAAGGGATCACCGCGGAGTTTTCCCGCGTCATGAGGACTCAGATTCTGCTGAAGGACCGGCGATGGCTGGTGGTGGTTCCTGAATCCGGAGCAGCCGGCGTGCAGGACGACGAGGCGGCGATTACAATCCGCTTCTCAGTATCCGGTGCTGAATTTCCGCTGGAGTTTGAAGGCAAGCAGCAAAGTCCGCTGACCGTTTCTGAGCAGCAGCCCTGACAGCCTGTTGAAAATCGACAGTCATCTGCGCAGGTGGGGATCTATGGTCGGTGTTCTTCAAATCACAGGATTCGTGCCTGCGCGGGCATCCAGTGCCTGAGGCTGACACAATCAGCCGGAGTTTTTCAACAGGCTGCTAACTGTGGGATGCTGTAAAGTGGCTTGAGAAACTTGTCTGAAAATCAAAATTAGAAATCAGAAAGTGTGCCAGAATGGCGCACATGGCCGTAAATGAGCGAATCACCGCCTGAATTTTGCCAGGAAAAATACGCTGACTTAGAACTTTCGATCACCACGCGATCCATGGGGGGAACTTCCGGGGGGTGTTTGGTCGGAAATGCGGGATTTCCTGTGAAAAAACATGCTTTGGGGGTTCGCGGGCAAGGTGAAGTTCCTCGTTCGGCTGGAAAGACAGCGTGATCCTGTTGATTTTCGGGGCCAGGAGGCCACGGATTTCAAAAAATGCAGGGAAATCGAGCCTGTGGTTTTTGGCCAAAGATTCACAATTGCCTAAAACAGGAAGCGGTTCGCCGTCGGGGACAAGGTTATGCGTTTTCAGGATCCTTGATTTTTGATTTCTTCTGTGAGAAACGGTTGTGAGCCAGTTCTTTTCGCCAAGAGAAGTTGCCGTAGCAATCGGGGTCAGTGAATCATCGCTGAAACGATGGGTGGACAAGGGATTGATCGTTGCTGCAAAGACCGGTGGTGGGCATCGGCGACTGCAACTGGATTCTGTGCTGCGCTACATCCGCGAAGAGCGGATGTCGATTGCGCAACCGGAAGTGATAGGGTTACCTCCGGGGACGGGTGTTTCGCCGCCTTCGGATGAAGGCGCCGTGGGGGATTTTCTGCGTTCGCTGAGTGTTGGTGATGAGGCTTCATGCTGCCGGGTGGTTCTGGATTTGTTTCTTGCTGGCAGCAGTGTGTCGAAGATTTGTGATAATGTGATCGCCCCGGCCTTTCACCGCATCGGGGATCTCTGGCGGGGTGGCAACATAGAAATCTACCAGGAGCGACGGGCCTGCGAGGTATGCAGTCGCGTCTTTCACGAATTGCGGCGGGCGGTTGGCAACGGCCCCGACAATGGCCCGGTTGCGTTCGGAGCGACTTTGGACGGCGACCCGTACACACTGGCTGTGAATATGGCGGAACTGGTGCTGCGGGACAGCGGTTGGCGAGCGATGTCACTGGGCCACATGCTGCCCTTCGACACATTACGTCAGGCGATCGAGACAGATCGGCCAGCGCTGATGTTTGTCAGTGTGACATCGATTCGTGATCCCGATCGATTTGTTGCCAGTTTTAACACACTGTATGACGCGGCTTCGGCCTTTGATTGTGCATTGGTTGCGGGTGGTCAGGCTTTGAAAGCGGACATTCGTCAGCGACTGCGTTACACCACGTTCTGCGATAATTTCCAGCATCTGGAAGCCTTTGCAAGAACGATCAAGCCAAAATTCTAAGCCGCCATGCTGCCGGGTATGAGCAGCGGGATAGATGATTCGGGCAAGCGGAATGTCTGGATCTGTCGTGCCAACCTGCGACCGGCTGCTATAATCGAGCACGCTTCAGTAGATCGTCGCTGAAGATCGGCGAATTGTCGCTTGTTGGCCATGGGGCGTGATTTCAACGTCTGCAGGTCGACGCCCATCGAACATCAGCAGTAGATTCTTCCGCATGTCTTCAGAAAATCCTTATGATGCCATTCTGATTCTGTCTTTTGGCGGCCCAGAGGGGCGGGACGATGTCATTCCATTTCTGGAAAATGTCCTTCGCGGTAAGCCCGTTCCCAGAGAGCGTCTGCTGGAAGTTGCGGAACATTATTACCACTATGATGGGATCAGTCCGATCAACGAACAGTGCCGTGAGTTGCTGGCTGCCCTGCGAGTGGAACTGGAAGCCAACGGCATCAATCTACCCGTGTATTGGGGCAATCGAAACTGGAACCCTCTGCTTCCCGAAACCATGGCGCAGATGAAGCGTGACGGTGTCCGCCGTGTGCTGACGTATGTCACGTCCGGTTTTAGTTGCTACTCCGGGTGCCGGCAGTATCGCGAGAACATTCAGGCAGCACTGAGTGACCCGGAAATTGCAGGGATGGAGGTTCACAAGATCCGAGTGTTTTTCAACCATCCGGACTTTATTGACGTGCTGTCGGAGCATGTGGGGCATGCTGTGCAGCAGGCCACGGAATCGGGGCAGCGTCCGTTTGTGGCCTTCACCGCTCATAGTATTCCCATGAGCATGGCCAGCACATCGGACTACCAGAAACAACTGCAGGAAACCTGTCGTCTTGTGGCCGAGCGGTTGCATCTTCCTGCTGATAGCTATCGCCTTGTGTATCAAAGTCGCAGTGGACGTCCTGAAGATCCATGGCTGGAGCCGGACATTCTGGACTTTGTGAAAGAACTTCACACCGCCGGGCAGCGCAGTCTGGTCATTTCGCCCGTAGGATTCCTGTCGGACCACATGGAAGTGTTGTACGACCTTGACGACGCGGCGAAGCATTTGTGTGACGAGTATGGAATGACCATGGTGCGTGCCCGGACGCCTGGTTCACATCCCCAATTTGTCCGTATGATTCGCAAGCTGATTCAGGAGCGACTTCAGGGCGCAGTGCAGGAGTGTGTCGGATTGTTTCCGGCGAATCATGATGTTTGTCCTGTGGACTGTTGTCCTGCCCCGGTACGCCCAGCGGCCGCACGTCGCCCCGAGGGTGTGAATCCAGGTGGCGGACGGCCATAAGAAAACGGCTGGCTGCGACTGTTCGGCAACCGGAAGAATGGGGTGGACCTGCGCCTCGAAGGATGTATTCTCCCTGGGAGCAGCCTTCAGGAGCCTGTTGAATAACTCCGCCTGGCTGTGGCAGCCTCAGACACGTCAGTCTCGCGCCGGCCGAAACCCAGTGAATTTGGAGTACACCGACGCTGCATCCTGCCCCGCGCGGGGTTGACTATCGATTTTCAGCAGACTGTGAAGCTCTGGCACCCGCGGAAAATTTTCTACGGGTGTCCCCCACGGGAAAAAAACGGCACATCCCTGGTGCTGATTCGGCTCAACTGGACGAAGGTTTGAAATTGCTTGTTGCTGGACAAGGTGGCGTTAAAGTTTGCCGGGATTCCCTGACCGGCGACAGAGTCAATTTGTAAGAACTGCGAGTGGAGAAGATTGCGGGGTGCCTGGGCAAATCCTGTGTGGAACCTTGCGGGCCGGTGCTTCCCGGGTGAAGCGGACAGGTGAGATTGGCCGAAGACAGAGGCAGGTTTTGCCGATGACGACGATCACAGTCAGCCAACCGGCCGGGAACCTGATGGTAAAACCATTTCGCATTCAGGGCAGCAGCAATGGAACTGAACGGCATTTTCTCCGACGACCAGATCGCAATTCTGGGTAGTTTTTTGGCGTTGACGGTCTGCGGACTGATTACGGCGATCAGTTTTCGATTTGGAAGTGCGGGCCGTTCCGAGGCGACTCAGAAGCCACTGGATCTTGTCCCTGCCGAACGCAAGATCAGTGCCGAAGCGAGCCAGGGGCGTCGTGCTGCCTGACAGGTCGACGACATAGACACTCCGGGTCATTTTTTGACGGCAGTGGGACAATCGAAGCCTCGGCAATTTGTTCGCTGTGAGGCTGATGCTGTGTGTAATTTTCGGGACGGGAACAATGATTCGGATTCGAACACTGGCAACCGGAGTTCTGCTGCTGGTCGCAGGGTACTCCACGGGCGTTCTGACGACTGCGAATTCCGTAACGCTGCAGGCTCAGGAGGGTGACGATCAACCATTCGGGACTGATATTCTGCGGGCGTATCGGCTAGTCAATAAGTCTGTCCGGGAACTGAACAGTCTATTATTGGCGGGTGGCCAGATCACAACTGTAACAACGGGGATCAACTTTTTCGGCGTTTCTGTGGGCGGCGTGAATGCCGAGCAGGATCTGGAAGAGGGACGGGGCGTGGACCCGGAAACTTTCGCCGCGTTGTACGCTGACATGGCAACACCGAAAATTGCTGAACACCTGGATTATGACGAGCAGGGACGATTGCGATACAAAAAGAATGTGATTCGCATCTATTCAAAGGAGAGGCTGCGGACTTTGTTTAATCAGAAGGACCAGTTGGACGTCCGATCGGAGACCGCCAACTGAAGGACGGCCGGATCCAGGTTCAGGCCTTGCGTCCCTGAGGAGTTTTCCGGCAGGTCGAGTTCCGGCGCTGGGCACGCAGGGTTTGTTACAAACGGGTTCTCGGAATGCTCCGCAGGGTTCATTCGGGATGGTACCTGACCAAAGGAATCTGCCGAAGGTCAGACTCTCCGACTTTTTCAGCAGGAACGCAATACGGTGTGTTCCCAGGGTGGCGTCTGGACCTGAGCCGTTCTGAGGGCGGCGAGTGAGACAATTCCGACGCATTTTCCTCGACATGGTCCCAGGAACTTCGGATACTTCTGAAAAATCAGAGCAGTCAGGGTGACCGCTGTTTGGGCGTCTGATGTGTGTCGGACTGGTTTTTTCTGCCTGTTTTGACAACGTTGAACGAACTTCCCCGGGTTCCATGATAGTCCCAGGGAATTGTCTCTCTGTTTTTTACGGCACTCTTCGGATCGTCAGCATGGCCGCTCTTCTGCATCCTCTTGGCGCTGGTCGGCAGATCGCTGTGGATCGCGCCGTGATTGTGATTGGCCGCAGTGCTGAATGTGACGTTGTGCTGGACTGCAGTTCGCGGATTTCACGAATTCACTGTGCCATTGTGCAGGTCGACAGCGACTATTACCTTCGCGACCTTGGCAGCATGAATGGAGTCTGGGTCGGTAGCCAGCGAATTGTCAGGGAGCAGAAGCTGCAGAACGGAGTGGAAGTTTCGATCGGTGATCTTCGCTTTCTTTTTCTGGATAACGTGACAGTGGTGCCAAAGCAACCACAGATGCAGGCGTCTGGCAACAATGGCCCTGTGCAGGTGCTTGTGCAACCGGGAAATGTGGGTACTGCTTCGCGGCCTGTCGTGCCGGCCGTCGAACGCCCCGAATCGTCACGCGGGGTGTTTGCTTCAGAAGCCACTCTTCGCCCGTCGTCCCTGCAGGATCTTTATGAGGCTGGTGACGACCTTTCTGCCAACGCTGGCATGGTTCCGAACGATGCACCGGATGTAACAGTTCAGGCGTCGGAGGACGATTACTTCGACAATGTTGAAGTGCTGGTCGATGAGGACGAACTGGCCCCAGGCATCTTCTGTGATCTTGAACTGATCGAAGATGTGGAACTCATTGACGATGACGATGTGGAACTCATTGACGACGTGGAGATTCCAGAAGCTCCATCGCACACTGGCAGAAATCTGCGCAAGAACAACTGAGCCGACTGGTCTGCGGGTTGCGTGGTGGAATGGCCGCGACAAATCCACGGGACGGAAGACAGGGGCCACCGACTGCAGCGCGGCAGACACTGCTCCGGTCACTCTCTGCGGTTTTCGCAACCTCATTGCGGGAAAACTGGCGTCAGATCTGTTACTGTCTGTAGTTGATGCAGCGCAGCATGGCACATCAACGACTGAACAGGGCCTGTCAGCATGAAACGAATCGGTATTCTGGCACTGCTCCATGAGAGCAATACATTTCTGGATGAACCGACAACGTCTGATCATTTTCGGTCCAATCTGCTGACAGAGGGAGCCGGCGTCCTTGAGGCCTTCCGCGGTACTCAGCATGAAGTGGGCGGCTTTCTGAACGTGATTGACGGCACCCCGGATTTTGAGGCCGTGGGGATTTTTGCGGCACGGGCCATGCCCTTTGGAACCATCACAGAGGCATGCTGGGCAGAGCTGACAGAGCGATTGATCCATCGGCTGCAGCAGGAGCTTCCCCTGGACGGCTTGCTGGTGGCGCCGCATGGAGCGACAGTCGCGTGCGGAGCGGCGGATGCGGACGGAGACTGGCTGCAACAGGTGCGTCAAATAACTGGCCGAGGGATGCCAATTGTGGGGACGCTGGATCTGCATGCGAATGTTTCACAGCAGATGGTGAAAAACTGCAACGCTTTGTTCGGTTATCGAACAAACCCGCACCTTGATCAGTTTGCCAGAGGTCAGGACGCGGCGCGCTGTCTGTTGAACTCCATCCGCACGGGATTGATGCCTGAGATGGAACTTGTTCAGTTGCCTTTGTGTGTCAACATCGAGCGACAGGCGACAGAAGAACCGCACGGAAGAAAGCTCTGGGACGAAGCGGATCGTCTGCAGTCACGCCCCGGGGTGATTAGTGTGTCGTGCCTCTATGGGTTTCCCTATTCTGACGTTGAGGAAATGGGAGCTTCCGTGATTGCGGTTGCCGATGGCAATCGCGAAACAGCTCGGCAGGCTGCGGCAGAAATGGCGACATTCTGGTGGGCGAGGCGTGCGGAATTCGACGGACAAATGATCAGTGTGGAGGAGGGCATTAGACGAGCCCTGACAATTCGCGGTGCCTCACCGGACAGACCTGTGGGGTTGCTGGAAATGGGAGACAACGTGGGGGGCGGAAGTCCGGGAGATGGCACCTGGATTGCGCATGGATGGAAAGCACTGGGATGTGGTCCATGTCTGACCGTACTTGCCGACCCGGACCTTGTGAAACTGGCAGAAAAAACAGGGATCGGTGGTGTCTTCACTGCAGAGGCTGGTGGCAAAGTGGATCCGGAGCGACATGGACCATCGTATCCGGACACCTGGACGGTGGAGAGAATCACGGACGGACATTTTTCCGAGAGTGAGGCCCGTCACGGAGGTTATTCCGTGTTCTTTCAGGGACGTACGGCAGTACTTCGGGGAGTAACGGGGTTGACAGTCATCGCCACGACGCTGCGAATGGCTCCCCTGAGTCTTCAGCAGGTGCTTTCGCAGGAAGTGGATCCTCAGAGTTTCGCTGCAGTGATACTCAAGGGAGTTCACGCCCCTGTTGCGGCCTATGCGCCAGTCTGCAGTCAACTGATTCGAATCAACACCAGGGGCGCAACGACTGCAGACCTTCACAGTCTGCACTTTCAACATCGCCGCCAGGCTCTTCATCCCTTTGAAAATAATGATGGCTGGATTCCATGACTGATGAATTCCCTGCCTCTTCAAAGCAGCGTTCGCCTGTTCCGGCAATCCAGCCTACCGGGGTTCGGCACTGGATGATTCTGCTGGCAACACTGGTGGCGGTGCTGCTCTATCTGGATCGGGTCTGTATCAGTACGGCTGGAGAGACCGTTTCCGCCGACCTGAAGATCACAAAACCACAACTCGACGAAGTGCTTTCTGCATTTTTCTGGACATATGCTCTGGGACAATTACCGGCCGGCTGGCTGGGCGATCGTTTTGGCGCGAGGTGGATGCTGGGTTCCTACGTTCTGCTCTGGTCGCTGAGTACTGGTTTGCTGGGAATTGCCTGGTCATTGAACACGGTTCTGCTGTTACGGCTTGCATGTGGACTGTTTGAGGCGGGGGCCTACCCTCTGGCAGCCAGCATCGTCGGGCGCTGGGTCCCGATAAAGTCGCGTGGCCTTGCAAGCTCACTGGTTGCCGTCGGAGGAAGACTGGGGGGCGCGTTGGCGCCGATTCTGACAATACAGCTGATGCTGATGTGGACATGGGGATCGGGATGGTGGACGCTGCCCGGCGATGCGGTCGCTGACCTATTCAGCTGGCGGCCAGTGATGGGTCTGTACGGAATCGTGGGAATCCTGATCGGCCTGATCTTTATTCTCTGGTTCCGCGACTGGCCTCATCTGCATCCTGCGGTCAACGCCGCAGAGCTCAGCCTGATCCGAGGAAATGCATCTGTGACGCCGGTTGCCAGACGTGGTGCCGAACCTCCGCCGGTTCTTGCGATGATGTGTTCATTTCCTATGTGGATGAACTGCTTCGTCCAGTTTTCAGCCAATCTGTGCTGGGGGTTTCTTGTGACAAAGTTCCCTCAGTATCTGAAAGACGTTTTTGCGACGACGCAGCAGGATCAGGGCTGGCTGCAGAGCCTTCCTCTGGCGGCTGGAATTCTGGGATTGTTCCTTGGCGGTGTCTTTACCGACGTTCTGACTCGAACATTTGGTCTTCGCTGGGGACGGTCAATTGCCATGTCCGTTTCACGCCTGCTGGTGGTCATCGCACTGATGAGTGTCAGTTGGGCAAATTCTGCGCTGACGGCGACAATCTGCCTTGCTGTCGTTGGGCTTGCCACGGACCTGGGAACTCCGGCAGTCTGGGCCTTTGGTCAGGACGTGGGCGGACGATTCGTGGGCTCTGCTGTTGGCTGGGCCAACATGTGGGGCAACTTTGGTGTGGCCTTGTCACCACCTTTTTTTGGGTGGATTGCAGGGGCATCCGCCACCGGTGAAAGCTGGAATCAGGCCTTTGTCGCCTGTGCCATTGTGAACCTGATTGCAGCTGTGGCAGCATTGGGAGTCAACGCTTCCAAACCACTCGTTCCGGAATCACATGACGGGCACGTCGCCTGATCCTGACGCATCCTGTCCTGCGGTAGCTGCTTCGGAAGCACAGAAAGAACTCTCTGCGCCCCTGGACTGCGCAACTTCCGGGTTTTGTTGTCAGGCAGGCATTCCTGCCTGACAACTGTTTTCCATTCAGAGACTACTGCGCACATGCGCTACCATACGTACTCGGGAAACCGTGGTTCGTGACGATTTCCGGCATACGGATTCCATGGTGTCCAATGATAGACGACTCGTGGTGCCGGGCCATGGGGACCGCCAGGACGGGGAGCCCATTGATACTGCACGCCAGCAGGCGCGGGGCCTGGCGGAACTGGTGCCTGTGGAAACTGTTCGTGTGAATAGTGTCCGGGCGGAGTCGGGATGTAGCCCTGGTTTGCCGGGCCCCGAAATTCCCGTGGAGCTCCCGGAACCGGGGGAATTGCATAGCCGTCATGCGGCGGCATGTCAGACTGCGGGTGAAACGACGAGGCCGGTCCATTGTGTGGAACTGGCGGCACTGGTCCAAATGCGCCGTTCGGCATTGGGCCGTGGTGGTTTCCATGGAACGGTGTGTAAACCGGAAAAGGTGGATTTGGTGCATAGCCGACCTGCTGCGGAAAATACCGCGGACCAGGACTTAGTGGCCATTCGGAAACTCGCATGTGTCGTACATTTGTGCATCGTTCATGGGGGCCGTAGCCGTAATCCCCACAGCCGCCGCAGCGGTATGAGCCGCAGCTGCCACATGCCGGACGGTATTCATAGCGAGGAGAACCGCCGCAGGTTCGGCAGGAGCCTTCAGGTCGTGAATAGCCACAGGAAGAACAGCCATGACTTCTTCGGCAGGAATCACAGCCACTGTCACGACAGCGGTCGCATCCCAGCATCGCAGAGTAGTAGGTTGTCAACACATAATCGCTCGGGTTCCGGCGATGTGCAGCCTCCCGATCTCCGTCTTCCTCTTCATTCTCTTCACTCTCTTCACCATTGCCAACTTCCTCCTGGCCGTCCTCTTCGCCGTCCTCGTCATCCCGATCTTGATCTTTGGAATCGGAGTGGCGGCGCGAACTGCGGGAGTTGTCATCCCTGCGTCCGTCGTCTCGTGCATCGGAGGCATCTCCGGACCTTCGATTGGACTCATCGTTTCGCGAATCGCTGGAATCGGAACCCGGCCTGCGTCGAGTTTCCGGCATCGGTGCTCGTCTTTCGGATGGTCTGCTTTCAGAACGTTCGGCATTTTGAGGATCGCGAACAGAACGTCGTTCCTGAATTCGGTCGCCCGCCTGCTCATGATGTTCATGCACACGACCGCAGTCCGGGCACGGTGCGCCCTGGTGACGTCGTGCGTCATAGGTGATGAACGGCGGTACTTTGTGCTCTGCCTGAGGACTTGCATCGGCATCAGCAGCACGGTCTGCTGGGTCCAGGAAACAGGACCCGGAATTGTACGCGCAGATTCGGTCACAGTAACCGACCTTGGCGTGTCCTGAAAAGCAGTAGGACTGATCCAGTGCACCAAAGGCACCCGCCAGATCCTGGAGTTCGCTGGTCAGAGACTGCTGAAGGCAAGTCAGTCCAGTAATCAGCCCCAGCACCAGGACTGTCCCCACCAACACGATCTCTGCAGACAGAATGGCCCCGTCTTCGCAGAATAACCACCTGCTGAATAATCGTTTCACCATATTGAAAGCTCCCTGTCAGAATTGCGTACGCACCTGGAACCGACGATGCCTGCAACCGACGCACGGCGTGAAAACAGCGCGAGATTCGGCACAGACACAGCGGTCACGGTCAAAGACAAACGACCGTTTCTGAACAAAGGAGATGGCTGTTCATGTGTATGGAATGCACGGATGAACTGCGCACCGCAGTCCATAAAGGGCAACGACGCTGATCGTCCGAACCCCGGGAGTCAGCAGACGTGCTGACGGACACGCAGAGTGTGCCCCGGCTTGCTGCTGCCAGACGGATGCCGACAGAACATAAGCAGGCGTCGCTCTGATATCTGCGAGCACCACTGCCAGACTTCCGATGTGCATAAACACCGGAAGCGAGACGGAGCACAAGGCCCCGTCTCGCTTCAGATGAACTCGACGACTGAAATCCTTTCAGTCGAAGGGCGGTTTCTCAGGCCGCCATTCTCTCTCGCAGTGAACAGAGCCGATTCCAGACAGATCTACAGACCGCGCGATCGCTATCCCTGTGGTCGAAAACACAGCGACAACCCGCGAATTGAAGCCTCAGATCTACTGCAACCGATACAGTCACAACATCAGGACTATTTGGCATATACCGTACCATCAGCAGAAACGGCAGAATCGTCACAACCGGACTTTTTGTAAGTTGTTTCTGCGAAGAGACTTACCGAAAACGGGTGTTTTTCTGCGTCGTTGGCATGAAGGTTTGCGCTTAAAAGTCTTTACGAATTGGGTGACGATTTTGTTAATTGTTCTGATCATGCGGAACAGAACGATTCTGCGGCCTGAGCGGATTCTGCTGGTATCGGAGGAAAGCAGGCAGATTCGGCCTTCGAATTCGTTCCTTCCGGACAGTTGGGGCTTCTCGGTCGAATCATGGGCAAATTGCTGCTATTGTCATGGATCTGGCGCAGCGGATTGATGAGACCTTCCAAGTAAATTCGGATCTGAAGATCATGGCAAAGTGTCTGGTGACGGGTGGATCAGGCTTTATTGGCAGTCATCTCACGGAACTGCTGCTGCAGCAGGGGCACAGTGTTGTTGTATTGGATAATCTTTCCACTGGGCGCATGGGAAATCTGGCGGCGGTCCGTGATAACGGGCAGCTGGACATTCGTAACGGTTCCATCACAGACCCGGTAGCGTTGTCAGAAGCTGTTCACGGAGTGGACATGATTTTCCACCTTGCGGCGGCGGTGGGAGTCAGGTTGGTTGCGGACGATCCGGTGCGTACGATTGAGACCAACATTTATCCTACGGAGCAGCTGCTTCGCCTTGCTGTTCAGGGCAATGTGAAGAAGTTTTTCCTGGCCTCCACCAGTGAGGTCTACGGAAAGAATCCAAAAGCTCGCTGGACTGAGGAAGACGATCTGCATCTGGGCCCAACTAGTCGACCACGCTGGGCCTACGGATGCTCCAAAGCGATCGATGAATTTCTGGCTCTGGCCTATTTCCAGAAATATGGACTTGGAGTCACCATCGGGCGATTTTTCAATGTCGTTGGCCCGCGGCAGGTAGGCAACTACGGGATGGTCGTACCGCGGTTTGTGGAGGCGGCGCTTCGCGGAGGCCCCGTGGTTGTTTACGACGACGGCTCACAGGTGCGATGTTTCGCGCATGTGGCAGAAATCGTGGGATGTGTTCTGGACCTGACCATGAACGACGCTGCGGCGGGACGGGTGTTCAATATCGGCAGTGATCAGCCAGTGTCGATCCTGCAACTGGCCGAGTTGGTCATTGCAAAGACGCAGTCTGCTGCCAGCATTGAGTTTCTTCCCTACAACAAAGCTTACAGCGATGATTTTGAAGACGTGCAGCGGCGGGTTCCCTGCGTGGATCTTCTCGAACGCACGATCGGCCGGAAACCCTCACTGACTCTTAGCCGAATTCTGGATGACATTATTGCATGGAAAAAAGCACAGCAGACTTGACCTGCAGTAGCCTCAGGACACCACTCGCTACGTGGTCTATGCCGTGAAAATCGGTCATTGGCTCCATCGTGAAGCGGTGGTATGCGGATTTGGTGGGGAGGCTCGGCTATTGTGGGCTCGGCTGGTAGCGCGTATGAGTAACCACTGTAAGCGGCGGAGCACACGCCCTACGGTGGGTGATTCGGTTGCGGTGTGACACCGGCCCGTTTGCGCCGTTCTGCTTCTGTGTGTACGCCTGACGAAGCATGCGTACAAACCTCGCTTCCTATCGTCTTCTTGCGAGGAGTATTCGCGAAACCGTGTGGTGGATGTAAACCGCAGCTTTGATCAGCAGTTGCAGGGAATACGACAGATCGATGGCCCCGTTTTCGTTCGGGCCCCCTTTTCATTCCATTTTCGCTGCCCCGTTTTTGTGCAGTCGCTGTTTTTTTCTCTCCTCGCTGAGGACTACGCGAAAAGTTGTCGTGGTAGGATATTTGTGAAGGAATCTTACGGATCTTTTCGATACCAAGCTTTGATCCCCTTGTTTTCCGACAAGTCCAAAATCCGCCCGTAGAGTAATGTCAGGCACAAATGCCCCTGCAGATAACATTTGATCAAGTGACCGGAATCATTCAGGTATGCAGTTCTGGTGAAGTGCATAAGAGCGATCACCTTGCCGCATGGAGTGCCGCCGTGCGGTTGTCTCGAGAAGAACGCTGCCGCAAGTTGCTGGTTGATTTGCGCACCCTGCCTGTCGGCGCATTGACAATTGCCGAATGCTTTTCATTTGGCGAGATGGTTGCCGCATCGCAGGACATCGATTTTATTGCGCATGTGCTGCCTTCAGCGAAAGATGCCCGTGGAAATGTCCAGTTTGCCTCAACCGTGGAGGCGAATCGAGGAAAAAAGTCAGAGGCGTTTGAAACTACGGAAAAAGCTCGCAACTGGTTGATTAGTCGCAATCCATGATTCCGAGTCCCGGAAACCGCTTAATTCCTCATAATGCTGCCGGAAAATCGGGCCATCGAATCTCACTTCGAGAGCGATTGATCTTTACTTTCGGCCCCACGTACTTTTTTCCGCCGCGATTGACCGCCGGACTGCCGGTCAGCAGACCGGAGTCAATCGAGTACTAAAACGGATTTACGGTGGTGCCACAACCCGAGAGCAAGTCATTCCGATGGAAATTACGGCCATGTTGCTGTGCGAACGGGCATAGGAAGATTACCTTGTTGTGGGTGCGGACTCGGCAGAGCCTGCCGGTTTTTCCGGGGCGTATTTGCGGATCCGCACTTCCGGGAACTCCGAAAGCAGAAAGTTGGTTCCCTGGAAAAGTCCATTGTATATTCTACGGCCTGCCACTAAAAAACGTCGCTTTTCCGCGCAACTTGGTTGTGTGGTCAGGATTCTGGGCGGGCACCCGGCGATTTGTCGGTATGTTCCGTTACTTATTGATGGCTGATTGAAAAATCAGTCGATTGAAGCTGGAGTGTTCAAAATGGTAATTCGTCCTCAGACCAAGGCAAAACTGGCAAAAAAGTCAAAGCGTTGCCCAAAGTGTGGCAAGATTGTTCGTGCAGCTAAGCGTTGCAAGACCTGCCACGCTGTCCAGAAGTCCTAAGTCTGGCTTGCCAGGTTGTGACGTCCTGTGATGCTGCCGGGTGATCAAGAGTTCGTGATTGGCCCGGCGGGATGGTGATGTTTTCCAGGGAAAAGCACTTGGTCACATTACAGTCAGAGAGTGGGATTCCGTTGTCGAATTCCCTGCATGGGCTGCGATGTGTTTTCAGTTCCATGGAGGCAGGCCCTGTGCTGCGCGGCATTTGGGTTCGCGGCCACGGGCGGCCATTGCCTTGGAAGAGACCGGACTGGTGGTGGGACGGACACCAGGGGATTCGGTTGATTGTGAGTGGTTTGTAGTGCGTCCTTGATTGTCGGTCCTTGTCTCTGAGAGATAGTCGACACCCTCGGGCATAGTCGCGTGCTGGTCAGAGAAGTCCTTCATTGGCCTTGCCGGGTCAGGATACGACAAGTTGCAGCAATGGCACTCACCCGGGAACACCGCTGCCACTTAGGGCCGGCGAGGAAGCATGACTTTGGAAATACAGTGCATTTAAGGTCGGGGATCTTCGCGGAACTCTTCCTGATTGAGGCTTGAAGTCTTTCAGCAATGACATTGCTCGCGACTGCCGTGCAGATTTGCGGCAACTGGATGTTCCGGGTGTCTTGCGGTGCTGAAGTAAGACGGCGTCTGCCTGAAAAGCCAGTAGATCTATGGCTCGTTTTCTGGCTGCACGGCACCAATGGAGCGGAATCAAGGCAAGAACGCCCGAAAAGCGGGGGCATTGGCGTCGAATAGGGGGTCGGCGGACGAGAAAATGTCCCTGACTCTGGAATTTAACCTGATTTTCGCCGGAAGATGTTCGATTGGCGTCGGATTCTCGATAGGATTCAAACGCTTTCTGGTCGGCCACTTCGCGGACTCATGTGGTGTCGGCGCTCGACCCTTCCGCGATCACCGCCATTTCGGCGTTGATTTCTCAGCCGTACAGTTTCCGGGACTACTTCATGTCTATGGGTTCAATTCCTTCTGCCGTTGACGAAAACGGTGTTCAGCGTCGTACCGATGTGCGAAACATCGCCATCATCGCACACGTTGACCATGGTAAGACTTCCCTGGTTGACTGTCTGATCAGACAAAGCGGAATTTTTCGCGAGAATCAATCGTTTCAGACCTGCCTGCTGGATTCAAACGATCTTGAGCGAGAGCGTGGGATCACGATTCTTGCCAAGAATATCGCCATGATGTGGGATGGCGTCCGCATCAACATCATTGATACTCCGGGGCACGCAGACTTCGGTGGAGAAGTTGAGCGTGTTCTGAAGATGGCGGATGGCGCCGTGTTGCTGGTTGATGCGTTTGAAGGACCCCGTCCGCAAACGCGATTCGTATTGCAGAAAGCTTTGCAGTGTGGGTTGTCACTGTTGGTGGTGATTAACAAAATTGACCGTCCGGACTGTCGCCCATTTGAGGTATTGTCGCAGACATTTGACTTGTTGGTCGAACTGGGAGCTGACGACGCTACTCTTGACTTCCCCTACATCTACACAAGTGCTCGCGAAGGCTACGCGACGCATGATCCAGAGAAAAAGGGCGGTGATGTTCGTCCGTTGCTGGAGATGATTCTCCAGAAGATCCCGGGGCCGGTCGTGCGTCCTGCTGATCCCCTGCAGTTGATGGTGACATCTTTGGAATGGTCGCGCTACGTAGGTCGAATCGCCACCGGGCGTATTGCGGCCGGCAAGATCAGGACCGGGCAGCAGATTGCGTTAATGCGGGCCGATGGCACGAAGACGATGTCGAAGGTAGATCAGGTTCAGTACTTTGACAATCTCGGACGCAGTGACACTGCGGAAGCATTTGCCGGGGACATTGTCGCGGTGATTGGACTTCCGGATCCGGAGATTGGCGACACAATCGCCGATCCGCTTGACCCGGTGGCGCTGGAGCGGATTGCGGTGGACGAACCGACATTGTCGATGAAGTTCACAGTAAACAGTTCGCCTCTGGCTGGTCAGCATGGAAAGTTTGTGACAAGCCGCAATTTGCGAGACCGGCTGTTTCGCGAACTGAAGTCCAATGTTGCGCTGCGAGTGGAAGAAACCGACGACATGGATGCCTTTAAGGTGTCTGGCCGTGGAGTTCTGCATCTGGCTGTGTTGATTGAGACGATGCGACGTGAAGGGTACGAGCTGTCTGTCGGTAAACCGGAAGTGATTGTTCGTGAGATCAATGGCCGGAAGAGTGAGCCATACGAGTTGCTGGAAGTGGACGTTCCAAGCGCGGATCTTGGAGCGGTCATGGAACTTGTGGGAGCCCGTCGTGGCCTGGCCAAGGCGATGTCCACGACGTCCACCGGGATGACGCACATCGAATTCAGCATACCGGCGCGAGGCCTGATTGGCATGCGAACCAAAATGCTGAATGCGACTCGTGGTGAAGCCATCATGCACCACCGGTTCGAAGACTATCGTCCCGTGGAAGGCGAGATTCCTCATCGTCTGAACGGAGTATTGATATCACAGGACAGCGGCCGTGCGATTGCCTATGCGTTGTGGAAACTGCAGGATCGAGCGGACATGTTTGTCAACCCCGGGGATGATGTCTACGAAGGCATGATCATTGGGGAAAACAGTCGTGACAACGATATGACGGTCAATCCAATTCGAGAAAAGAAGCTGACCAACATTCGTTCCGCAGGAGCGGAAGATGCTGTTCTGTTGCGGCCTCCACGCGAAATGACGCTGGAATCTGCGCTGGAATACATCGAGTCGGACGAATACGTTGAAGTCACGCCGCAGGTCATTCGGCTGAGAAAGACCGCGCTGACGGAAAACGAGCGGAAGCGTCAGGGTCGATCAAAGGGTTAAGCGGGGGCCCTGGTCAGGGAACTAGCCGGACTGCCGAGTGTCAAATCTTCCGATTTTAACGCTCAAAGAGAGCCGGTACATCCGCGTCGGCATTCAGTGCGTGATTCTGTAGAATGTAAACGTTCTGCAGGATCACGGTTCGCTTGAAAAATGGCGGATTTGGATGCGTCCAGCCTGTTTTTTCGGTGAATCAGACTAAGATATTGGCAGATGCGGTTTCGATTCTCGCCAGCGAAAGAATTCGGGATTCCGGCTTTTTCGCAGATCCGGCTCGTTAAGTTGGGTGGTCTTCAGGCGGAATAAAAAAAGCCGATTTTTTCACGGTAAGTCCTTTTTGTTGTGAGAGTTTTTCATGAGCACTGTGTCTGCGTTGCCTTATAAGGTTGCCAATATCGCACTGGCTGAGCTAGGGCGTAAAGAGATCGAGATTGCCGAGATTGAAATGCCCGGCCTGATGGCTCTGCGAGAGAAATACGCAGACTCGCAACCGTTGAAGGGCGCCCGCATTGCAGGCTGCCTCCACATGACAATCCAGACCGCTGTTCTGATTGAAACTCTCAAGGTCCTTGGTGCAGAAGTTCAGTGGTCCAGTTGCAATATCTTTTCAACACAAGATCACGCCGCAGCAGCAATTGCCGCTGTGAAAATCCCGGTTTACGCGTGGAAGGGCATGTCCGCCGAAGAGTTCGATTGGTGCATTGAGCAGACACTGATCTTCCCGGACGGGCAGCCACTGAACATGATTCTGGACGACGGTGGTGACCTGACAACTTTGGTTCACACGAAGTACCCAGAGTTGCTGGCTGGCATCCGCGGGATTTCTGAAGAGACAACCACTGGTGTTCTTCGTCTGTTGCAGATGCTGGCTGCCGGAAAACTGGCGGTCCCGGCAATCAACGTCAATGACTCCGTGACCAAGAGCAAGTTTGACAACCTGTATGGTTGCCGAGAGTCTCTGGCAGACGGAATCAAGCGCGCGACGGACGTGATGGTCGCTGGCAAGGTCGTTGTCGTCTGTGGATATGGTGACGTGGGCAAGGGCTGTGCTGACGCGATGGACGGCTTGGGCGCCCGAGTCATTGTCACGGAAATTGACCCCATCTGTGCTCTGCAGGCTCTGATGGAAGGTTACCAGGTGACGACCATGGACGAAGCTGCCGCAATTGGCGACATCTTCGTCACTGCCACTGGCAATGTGGACGTCATTCGAGGCGAACATCTCGACAAAATGAAGCATCAGGCAATCGTGTGTAACATCGGACACTTCGATTCAGAAATTCAGATTGCCTATCTCAACGACCACAAGGCCATTCGCCGCATTCGCATCAAGTCCGCTGCCGACGAAGGTGGTCCTGTTGATAAGTACGTGTACCCGAATGGCAGAGCGATTATTGTTCTGGCAGAAGGGCGTCTTGTGAATCTGGGTTGTGCAACCGGGCACCCCTCATTCGTCATGAGCAGCAGCTTTACGAATCAGGTTATGGCTCAGATCGCTCTGTGGACAGAAGCCAGCAAGTACACGCTGGGCGTGCATCTGTTGCCAAAAGAACTGGACGAAGAAGTTGCTCGTCTGCATCTGGCCAAGTTGGGCGCAAAGCTCGAGACACTGACTCCTGCTCAGTCAGAGTACATTGGTGTGTCTGCGACGGGGCCGTTCAAGCCTGCTCACTACCGCTACTAAGATTCATCCCAGCCGCGACTGGCGTGATTGATTAAGTTTCACAAGCCCGAGCCCTCTGACCAGGGGGTTCGGGTTTTTTTGTTCAATGTGTCCGGGGGACAGACAGATCGTCAAGGGGTTCTGTTTCCGGGCGAACAGTCAGTGGGGCTGTATAGGGTGTCCTGGAAAGGTGCTCGTTAGCACGCCTGATCTGAATCTGGTGGCCAGCGGGTGCCGCAATCTGGGAAACCGGCAACCGGTCCCAGCCAGAACCAGGCCTGAGCCGAATGATCCGCCGGTAGATGTTCCAGTTGAATCTCGCGTCGGGCGTAGAGTCCTTCGGCGACTCCCTCGGCCTGATCCAGTTGATCCAGGCACTCCGCATCCACACGGTACAGTTCTCCTTC
>CAIQIE010000226.1 GCA_903871805.1 uncultured Planctomycetaceae bacterium
AGCGGTGCCATCCACCCGGTGGTGACAACGACCTATTCCAGCTGAGAGAAAAAACCGGAATAAACATTGCAGCTTGCGCAGCTGTCACTTCGGATTCAATCCGAACAAATTGACTGGAGTGATGAAGTGGCTGGCTCCGGTTAACAAGGCCTACGGGTTGCATGGCCCCTGATCTACACGCCTGGTCTACACGAGCCCTCCGGTGAGTCTCTTTCGCCGCAGGCCGACACCGGACGGCTCGCGCCGTTCCTCTTGCATGGCTCGTAAACATGGCCCATCCGGTGCATGGCCCCGGTGGGGCGGCCGGGGGGCTACTTTTGTTTTTCGAGACCGGATTTTGGAACGCGTTTCGTCGCTCTCGATACGGCGGGATTCCGCAGTAGGAAGTCACGGGGACGGCGAAAAAAACTGTTTTGCGTGGCCATGCGGCAGACTTCAGAGTGTTTTCCAGTGCAACTTTCTCGGAATTGCGTTAGAATTCCCGGTCAACACGCCGCGATCTTACGCTGAAACATTCCGCTGACACAGTTTCCTACCGCCTTCCCACCTGGAGTCCCTCTGATGACCGCAGTTCTGACGACTCGACGAACCGTTTTGCGTGGACTTGGCGTTTCAATGGCCCTGCCATGGATGGAATCGGTGCGTGTCTGGGGGCAGGAAGCGGGGACGACGGCGGTCGCTGGCGAAGCGCCCACGCGATTTGCAGTCTTGTTTTCCGGCAATGGGTTTCACAAAGATCACTGGTGGGCCAAAGGGGCCGGCAAGGAGATGGAGCTGGGTAAAGTCCTGGAGCCACTGCATGCTCACCGTGAAAAGCTGCTGTTTGTTCGAGGGCTTTACAACGATGAGGCATTGAAGGGAAATATTCACAGTTCTCAGACGGGCAACCTGCTCAGCGGCGCTCCGCTGGAAGCCGGCGGCGGAATTCGCAGTGGAACCAGCATCGACCAGTTTTTGGCCCAGCAGTACGGCCAGACTACTCGTGTTCCAAGTCTGGTGTTGGGGTGCGAGAAGGCCAATCCTTCTGTCCACAAAAACTACTCGATGCTGTACAGCAGTCACATTTCGTGGAGTTCCCCCACCACACCGACGCCTTTGGAAGTCTTCCCCGCACTGGCCTTCGATCGTCTGTTTCGTGACGACGCCTCGAAGGCTGACAAGAGCGTTCTGGATGCCGTTCTTGAGGACGCCGGTGATCTGCGTCGCTCCATCAGCCGACTCGATCAGCAGAAACTTGATGAATATCTCAATTCCGTTCGGGAAGTGGAGCAGCGTATTGCCCGGGCAGGAGAACGCGGAGAATTCCAGGGTTGGAAACCGGCGCTTGACAAGCCAAACATTCCACGTCCGGCCGATGGAGTTCCCCAGGACATTGCGGAGCACATGCGGTTGATGTGTGACATTCTGGTTCTGGCGTTTCAGACGGATTCAACCCGCATCTGCACACTGAAACTGAATAACGACCATTCCTCCCTGCGTTTTCCCAATTTGGGAGTGGACTATATGATTCATCACCTGTTGTCACATCAGGAATCGGACGACTGGTTGAAGGTGAATCAGTTCTTTATGCAGCAACTGGCCTACATCGCAGACAAGCTGGATTCTATTCAGGAAGGCGATCGAACAGCGCTGGACAATTCCATGATCATGTATTGCAGCAGCATGCTCACGGGCAGTCATGACGCAACAAAACTTCCCGTGGTCATCGTTGGTAAAGGTGGCGGCAAGCTGGAAACTGGTCGGGTACTTGATTATCTGGACAAGCCGAATCGAAAGATGTGCAGTATGTTCCTGTCCCTGATGGATAAATATGGCATTCATCAGGATCAGTTCGGTGATTCCACGGAGCGTCTTTCCGAGATCTGAGTTGCCGGTTTTGTGTGTCCGCGCAGATTGGCACCAGTTGATTGCAAAGCACAGCCAGCGCACTCAACCGGTGATTTCTTTTGTACAACCAACTGAGGAAAAGACGCTGCACGGGCAATGACTGGCCAGTGCTGAGTCGGGGCATTTTCAGAATGAAAATGTCCTGCAGGTCGCTTTACACGGAACAGTGTCTACCGACTTTGACCCCGTCGACCATCATTTGCGCGATCACGTGCCAGGGGCAGCAGGAACTGCGCTGCAAGAAACAGGATCAGCGGCAGCATCCAGAGGATTCGGGCGGTTTGCCACATCCAGTCGGGCAGTGTCAATAGTTGTCCAGCGATCAGATAAGCGACCATCCCCAGCAGCAGCCATGAGAGCACACCGCAGCCGATGGCCGTCATCTGGCTCTTGAAGAGGCTGCGTTCTGTTCCTGCGTCAAAATGCACATCCACGGTGCGTCGTCGTCGGATGGATTTTGCCACTGCTTCACAGAGTTCCAGTGTGGTGGAGCATTCATCCATGCTTGCAGCACACAACGATTTCTGGCTGCAGAAGTGCTCAATCCGCGGCAGATAGCGGGGTGACACAACTGGCAATGTGGTGGTAATTCCGGCGCTGGAAACAATCGTCAGCATTTCCTCGCCCGTGTCCTGTCCGGGGCGTAGAGTCAGCGAGGCAGGCGGCAAGCGAACTTCTGCTTCGTTCTGGGAGTTCAGGGTCACCAGCCGCGAGATCAGTCCGCCATCAGGAGTCCTTGCGTCGAGACAGGTGACCTGAGAGTAACGGAAGCCGCTGGCGGAGAGGATATCAAGGCCCTCACGCACGCCTTCCAGAAGGTGTGTTTCGGAGGACTGCTTCAGTGGCATTTCAAGTGACACCTGATTCACATCGGCGGGGGATAGTCCCAGAGTCAGGCTGCCGATGGCAAGATTGCTTAAACGCCAGCGACCTGTGATTGGAAGAATCGCCACCTGGGACTCATCCAGAATCAATTGCAGTTCGAAGGACAATGCTGGCGATGCGGACACGGAAGGCAGAAACAGCACGATGGATTTTTCGGCCTGCGAGGCAGCTCGACTTAGGCGCAGAATTTCATCGCAATCTTCGAGAGCCAGAACCACGACGTCGACATCCTGACCGAGAAGCACGTCCTCAGCCGTGGCGGCCAGTCGCACGGAGACTGCCGCTTCCGCCAGACGCTCACGCAGGGCTCCTTCGACCGCACTGGTTGTCAGAGTATGCTGGCCTGACTTCCGAATTTCGTCCAGCAACGGCCACGCCGCCGCATTCGTACCGATGAAAGCAAACCTCATGACTATGCCTGTCGAATGTTACGAACACTACGGTGCGGATAATTGCCGCAGAACGAAGTGCCCGGACTTTACCACCGATCGCAATGGAACCAATCGGAGTCGTCAAAAAGTCCGGGGCTATTGAAAAGTCATGACGACAGGAAGCGAATTGCGGGAATCTGGATATCCTGCCTTCATTCAGGAACGCTGACTTTGATCAGGCAGCACCAAGCCCGACCATTCTTCGCCATGCACTGATTTGCCCGAGGTGCATCATCATATGACCACCGCAATAAAATGCGTGCATGGATCCGAGTGAGGGAAACAATTCAGCCAATCGTCCGGGATTGGGATTGGCCTGCTGAAAGATCTCGTCCGGAGCGGCACGGAGGGCAGCACTGGCAGATCGATACCCTTCAAAGAAGGTGGCAACCACAGATTCCATCGGGGGATACAGTGAGGCGTTAGGGTCGTCCGCACATTTGGCATCTTTTGAGAAGACAGCTTCGAAGCCTTCTGGAATCGCGGGGGGCTGAATTCCCAGATCTTTCAGGATTCGCGGGGCATAGAGTGCGAGGTGGCCAAACACGAATGCCGGGTGATTGGAATCCACAGTCTGACCACCGGGACTGGCGAAACGAGCGAAGTGGGAACTTGTGACATCCTTCAGCAGTCGTTCGCTGTATCCCAGGCAAAGGTCCAGAGAATCTGCAATCGTGTTTCCGAGAGAACGGTTCATAGAAAAGATTCCTTAAATTGGGTGGCTGAAAAATATTCCCGGCAGTATTTCCGCCTGCCGCAAACGGGCTGATTTGCGGCAGGATGCCAGGGACGGCAATTGTAAAGACCGGAAGTCGTGCAGTGTGAGAGCAGAAATTGAGGGTGAGCCTCATGAGCCATCTGAACCGAACGATCGCGCGTTCCGCCCATTTAGAATCAAGCCGTCACATGGTAGTAGTTGTTTTGCTCCCAGCGAGAAAATGATCCACCGACAGCCCCAACAACTTGTCCGGCCGCCCTGGTTTGGGATTGTAAGCGGTTGATCGGAAAAGCCGAAACAATCTGACAGCACGGAATCTGGAAATGCGGATTCCGAAGTGTTTGTTGTCTTTTTTTCTATGGATACCGCGGAATAAGGCTCTGATTCTCGCCAATTCTTAGCGATTGGGCATTCTCTGAAATGATTTCCGATTCATTGTCGAAAATCGGTGCAGTCTGAGAGCGTTCACAATTGGCAGAAATGGGGCTGCCCTGGTAGGCTTCCGTGTTACGGAGATCACGGCTCTGGCGGTACTGGCCGCCCAAGATGGATGGATGCCGTGATCGAATTCTGTGCGATCGCTGGAAATGTGACATGTTTGATAGTTTGCTAGCCGCTGCTGACATCCCCCTTGGGTTCTGGCACCAGACCTTTAACACGCACGACCTCGTGGTAATTTTACTACTGGTGCTGTTGGAAGGCATGTTGTCGATTGATAATGCGCTCGTGCTGGGGTTACTGGCAAAGCGAGTGCCGAAGCCGCTTCAGAAACGGGCACTCACCTATGGATTGGTTGGGGCCTTTGTGTTTCGCATTCTGGCTGTGGCAACAGCCAGCTACCTGTTGAAGTGGCGCATTGTCAAACTCTTTGGTGGCGGCTATCTGGTTTACATCGCCGTGAAGCACCTCTTCTTCGAATCTCAGGAGACGACCGACGAAGTTGTCAGCATTGATGCTCAGGGCGATCCTCAGATCCGCATGGCGGGCACGGGCGCCGCATTGACATCTGATCAGGAAATGCTTGAGATTCAGGAACGTGTGCCGATGCCGTTTCCTGAAGAGGAAGTGCGAGCCGGACGAAGTTTCTGGACGACGGTTGCTGTCATTGAGCTGACGGACATCGCCTTCGCTGTGGACTCGATCCTTGCCGCAATTGCCCTCGTCGGTTCACCACCGGATGGGCACGCGGCGAATGCTCCCCATCCAAAACTCTGGGTGGTCATCGCCGGTGGAGTGGTTGGACTAATGCTGATGCGTGTTGCTGCGGCGATGTTCATCAGATTGCTGGAAAAATTCCCTCGCTTTGAAGTGGCCGCCTACCTGCTGGTGATTGTGATTGGGGTTAAGCTGCTGGTGGACTGGGGCTTTAATTCCGAAGCCGATCCGCACCGCATCAACTTCCACGACTACACTCATGTTGAGTTCTGGGTGTTCTGGCTCTCGATGGCAGGCGCTCTCTGTGTGGGATTCATTCCGCCGCGCCGAAGCGGCAATGCAGGGACTGTCGTAAAACGCTGATCCAAAATCGGGGGGAAACCTGCAGATGTTGGCAGGACGTGCGGCACTTGATCACAGCCGCACGTTTGCAACGTAATTGAGCCAGCCAGAACGCGATGCCAGCGAAAAAACCGTGCCAGCAAGAACAAGGTAACGTTCCGTGAAACTCCGCCGTATTCCAGAAGACTTTCAGGTGGAGGAACTCACGTCGGTTGCAGCAACCGGCGGGCCGTTTGCCTTCTATCGGCTGACGAAAACATCGATTGGGACTCCCGAAGCCGTTCATGCGCTCACAGAGCGTTGGAAGATTGCACGCCAGCGCATCAGTTACGGAGGCCTAAAGGATCGTCACGCGGTTACCGTTCAGCATTTGACAATCCATAATGGCCCTCGTCAGTCACTGAAGCAGAAATCGCTTCAGCTGGAGTATCTTGGTCAGACATCCGCCCCCTTCACCTCAGCACAAATCGATGCCAATCGATTTCGGCTTGTCATGCGTGACATGACAACAGCCGCGGTGGAGCATGCTGCCGGTGCTGCTGAGTCTGTCGCAAGAGCCGGGTTGCCAAACTATTTTGACGACCAGCGTTTCGGTTCTCTGGGAGAATCCGGCGAGTGGATCGCGAAAGAGTGGTGTCTGGGCAACTGGGAGCGAGCTTTGTGGCTGGCGCTAGCGGATCCCCATGTCAATGATCCGGCGGCGGAACGTCAGCAAAAGCAGATTCTCCGAGAGAACTGGGGACGGTGGCCGGAATGCCAGCAACTTCTGGAACGATCGCACAGACGTTCCATTGTGACTTACCTGTCGGACAAGGTGAAAGCCGGTCGTGACGCGGACTATCGGGGCGCCCTGGCCCGCATTAGCGTGGATCTCAGGGGGCTGTATCTGTCTGCCTGGCAATCGGCGTTATGGAACCGCCTGCTGAGTCTTTATCTTGAGGCAAAGTGTCCAGCGGCTGATCTGGTCTATCACGAACTTGCCAGTGGACGCGTAGCATTTCCGCAGGAATGGTCGTCGGCACGTGAGGCTGGTAGTGCAGAACTGCCATTGCCCTGCGCAAGAATTGATCGGCCAGAGGGAGAAATCGGCGACTTGCTGGATAGTGTGTTGACCGAAGAGAAGATCGAACTGCGCCAGATTCGTGTCAAGTATCCTCGCGACAGTTTCTTTTCCAAAGGCAGTCGCCGGGCCATGATTTTCCCAGCCGGCCTGCAGTGTTCAGCTGAAGCTGATGACCTGTACAGCGGGCGCCAGAAACTCTGCCTTGCGTTTCAGTTACCACGCGGAAGCTATGCGACAATACTCGTGAAAAGGCTCACAGGTTCAGATTCGCTCTGAGTGTTGAGTGGTGGGGAAGCCGAGAAAATCGTGAACCGCGGAATGATTCAGACCCCGTTTTTTCTGATCAATGTGTGGCCAGTTGAGCGATTCTGAGTGTAGAATGGCTGAATGAGCGGACTTCATCACTTCAGGATTCGGATCGTTGCTGCGATCGGCTTGCCGATCTGGATGGCTATTTTGCTCACGTGTGGTTCTGCGGGAATCGCGCAACCTCCTGTAACCGTATCTGATGTCGAGACTGGCACTTTCCAGGCGGATGATGGCTGGTACTTTGGATATCTTGGCTTTCGCATGCTGCTTCAGGAAAAGGGGCTGCAGCAAGCCAACGATATAGAGGCGGCACTTCAAAGCCCTCGTCAGTCGGTCGTCGTGATCCTGGACAATCTCAGCAGAACAACGCGAGGCGAGTGGTTGCGATTGCGTCGATTTGTCGCTCAGGGTGGCATGCTGCTGGTTGCGGGTGAAGAGTCCTGCGAGATTCCCGGCGTGACGCGTATGGCCAGTGGTCCGGCGGAAACGCTGAACAGCTTAGAAAGGTACTCCGAATTCAGTGATGTGCTGGTGCTGCCATGTAACAGCGCGCATCCGCTGTGCAGGGGAGTGAAGTCCGTTGTTGTCAATCGCACTGGCTGGATGACTGCGTCGGAAGACAATTCGCTGAACTGGACGGTGCTGGCTGAGCTTTCTGATCAGACAATGCCCGTGATGGCTCGCCGGAAAGCGGTGCTGATGGCCGGTACAGACTCTGCTGCGGATGGCGGAGCGATGCTGATTGCCGCAGACAAAAGTCTGTTTTCGGACGGCATGATCTGGCATGGCGACAACTCTATCCTGGCGATCAACACGGTTGACATGCTGTGTCGCGGAAATCGAACACTGCTTGCCGTGATTGAATCCGGACGATTAATCAGCGACTCCAGTGGCGGGGCAGAGAATGCTGACCAGGACATGGCGCAGTCTCAGCGGTCGTCGGATCCGCAACCCAACCCTGGTTTTCCGGAAGGCCAGAGACTGCCCAATTTCCCTGAAGCGTTGCGCCGGAAGCCCCCGGCTCGTTTGCCTCCGCCAGAGCCCGATCTGAAAACCGTGCTGAAAACGGCAAATTCGGTGATTGACAAGGTTCAGCAGTCCAATCTTCTGAATGAAACACTCCGGGATCGGCCTCGCAATATGCGCCCACTGGCATGGTTGCGAACAATTCTGCTGCTGCTGGCTGGCGCCGGAATTCTTTGGCTGCTGTATCAGCTGTTCAGTCGGCGTGCCCCGGCGATTCCGCAATGGAAGTCCCGCATCATGCAGTCCCTGTTCGGCGTGTATTCTGCCCAGCAGCTTTCACGTAGCGAGTATGGTCCCGCTGCTCAGGTGCTGTGTCGGGGGGTTTGCACCGAACTGACGGGGTCGGATTTTGAGACCGACTGGATCGCGCTCAGGTCCCGCAGAGCTCAGCTGCCAGCACTGGCGGCGTTACCCACACCATTGCGTCGCAGTATCGACGAAATCGTATCCATTGCCGTTAATGGCAGCCGGATGTATCTGCCGCGACGAAAATTTCAGAGCCTTGGCCAGTCCATTCGCGAGCTGCAGGCACTGCACCGAAAATCTCCGCTGATGCGTCCAGTTGCTCAGCGTCGGCCAGCGGATGAACCTGGTTCTTTTTGAACTGCCAACGCGTGGATCATTCAGGGATTTGTGGATGCAGCACAGAGACAGCAAAAAGCGTTCGCTGATGCTGTGTCAGGAGAGAATTCCCTGGACAACCTGACCGTGGATATCCGTAAGCCGGTACTGGCGGCCCTGATAACGGAAGGTCAGTTTTGTATGATCGATGCCGCACAGATGCAGGATTGTCGCCTGCATATCGTGCACATGGACGGGGTCGCGAGTGCTGTTCCATGCGAAATCATCAGTTTCTCCGTGGACAGTTCCGGGCTTGCTGCCGCCCCCAGCCATCCACCAGGTGAATGCACGTCCAAAGTGGTCACGCCCGCGGGGATTTACTGGATCGCCCTGACCAAACGGAGTTCGTCCGAATTCGCAGGCCCAGATGACCAGTGTGTCATTCAGCATGCCCCTTTCCCTGAGATCGTGGATCAGTGCTGCCGCCGGAATTTCCGTGTCCCGACACTGCTCCTCCAGTTGCGTAAATAAATTCCCGTGCTGATCCCAGCCCGCATGCATCAGCTGGACAAATCTGACGCCACGTTCCAGCAGACGCCGGGCGACAAGGCAGTTATTGGCGAAGGTTCCTTTCACCAGTGCATCAGGCCCGTACCTGTCAATTACAGGTTTGGTTTCGCCGGAGAAGTCCACGAGATCCGGGACACTGCTCTGCATGCGAAACGCCATTTCATACTGAGAAATCCGGGTATCGATTTCCGGATCACCATAGTCTTCGAGATGCTGGCGATTCAAAGCCGAAATATCGTCCAGCAAAGCGCGGCGAGAAGCCGCGGAGACGCCGGGAGGATTGTTCAGATAGGGCACCAGATCGCCCGTATTTCTGAAGCGGACACCCTGAAATCGACTTGGAAGAAATCCGGTTCCCCAATAGTAATCAAAGAAAAGCTGGCCACAGGTTTTGCCCTTGTCACTGGAGGTCATCACGACGAAGGCTGGCAGATTCTCTGTTTCGCAGCCGAGGCCGTACGACAACCACGCACCCAGACTTGGACGCCCGGGAACCTGGGAACCCGTCATAAAGAATGTGACACCCGGGGCATGATTGACAGCCTCCGTTTTCATGCTGCGGACAACACACAGTTCATCCGCCAGAGCACCGATGTTGGGCAGCATTTCGCTCAGTCGCAAGCCGCAATTGCCATAGGTCCGAAACGGCTTGATGGCGGGCAGGCAAGGCCATTTGGCGTAACTGGCAGACATGGTGGAAAGGCGTGTGGTTCCACGAATCGACTCTGGAATATCCTGCCCGGCCATCTGGCGCAGGACGGGCTTTTCGTCAAACAGGTCAACGTGTGATGGTCCCCCGCCCTGCCAGAGCATGACAACACGCTTTGCCCGCGGAGCAAAATTGGGGAAGCCCGACAGACCGGTTTCTGCGCCAGACGCCGCCGCCCCCAGCAGCGATGCAAGAGCAGCGGTACCGATACCTCCGGCTGCCGTACCAAACATTTGCCGCCGAGTTACGCGGGCGATGTTTTCCTGAAATGGATTTGTCATAGGGTAAAACCACTGTTGTTGTTTTAAAGGTGTCGCCCGGCACTTGCACAAAGATGTGATGGGCAGGCGGTCCACAAATCCGGGAGCATTTCTGCGGGACATCTTACCACAGGACGGGGGGCCTCGTGCAACGAACTTCGTGATCTTGCAGCGATGGCGCCATGTGGAAACAGAACCTCGCACGGAAAGACAGGGGTGTTGTGGATCCGACGGGACTTCAACGTTTCTGTTCGGAAAAGCATGTTGTGAAGACAGGAAAGCCGGGAACACACGGACACACACGGTTCGCAAAACTGGTGTGACGAACAGGCATTACGGTCAAGTCCTGGGCTTTTGGTGCTCAAGTCTTGCGGCTAGTTCCGCGTTCAGAATGGTGAGTTCTTCCAGAGACATTGCCATAAGGGACGGGAGGTCGAGGGGCGGAATTCCCAGAATGCGTTGCAGCAGTTGGATGTTTTCTGCCTTCGCCTCTGCTTTGCCTTCGGCCTTTCCCTCTGCCATTCCTTCGGCTTTACCCTGTTTCCAACCTTCTGCTCTTGAGAAGCGGAGATTGGTATTTTGATCAAGCTCCCACTTGAGACGGGCAAGGTATTGGCGACGTTGTTCCGGCGTTTGGTCGATCATTTCCAGGATTCCTATCGCTTCCTCAAAGATCGGTGACGGCAAGCGTCTTTTCAGGTTTTCCGCGGTAGATCCCCTCGCGTTGCAGAAAAAATCCATCCACTGCTCGAGGGGCTCTTCAACCGTCATTGTATCCGGCGGCGGTTGGTATTTGAACAGTTCCAGGGTGTGGATTTCCAGACAGTCTGTCAGTTCCAGGCCTTTCTGAGTTCTCAGGCGAAACTGATGGTGGTACTCCGCCGATGTCGGAAAAAGCCGCCCTTTAAGAATGCAGATGCCGATCGATGGCTCCAGGAGATCGTAGCCATCCCCTTTGCCAATCTGTTCACCCAGTTGTGTTGCGGCGTACCATGTCAGACGTTCCCGAAGCCCTCCATGCCTTGTGCGCTGAACTTCGATGTTGTATCGGGCGCCCCGTTCGTCCCTCGCAAGAATATCAAGAATTGCAAGTTTGTCAGAATCATATTGCGTCGGCACCATGGGGTTAAGGTGTTCAACCTGAACGATGGGCGAATTCGGTCGCAGGACGGCATTCAAAAAATGTACCGTAAGCCCGGAATGTGTCGGATCACCAAGCAACATTTTGCAGGCGAAATCGACAGTCGGGTCAATTTCAATCATAACATGATCCCCGGCGGCGATACCTATCATGTAGGTGTGATAAAAATTAACGCATTGCGTGGGTTTTTGTTGTCCCCATAAATGACGATGGCGATCACCTGGGTCAATGCAATTCCGGCTGTGCGGATCGGAAAACCTATGAAAACGAAGCGAGGTCCTGCGAGGTGGCTCTTAAAGCTGTCGTCCTCCACAGACGGGTCGTAATTCGTTTGCAGTTGCCGACAGGTTTCACAAATTCCGTAGAATGCCTGCAATTGTGTTATTTGCTTCAATCACATCACCTCAGTGCAGTGACAGGCTGCCATCGGTCCGGGCTGCGAGCCTATTGCTGTGGGGACTTAACGGCGAATGAAATGTTCCGGAATCGGAGTCGCTGGCAAAGGTCGTAAATGCTGATGAATTTCTGAACCTCAATGTCATCATGAATGTTTAACACAAGACGCGAGCTCGGATCCACCGCTGCAAGGCGCGTTAATCGGTCTGTCAGCACGTCCAGCCCTGGCAACTCCTGCTGATCCATCAGAATTGTCATCCCTGTGGTTCCGGGCTGCAGCCGAATCTGAATCACCGGGTGCTCCCATTTTTCAGGATTTTCCTGACTCTGTTCAGCCGTGGCCGCTGCCGTCGTGCCCTTCAATTCAGCTGGCAAGAGCTGATCTGCCACGGTTCCCACGGAAGCACAGATAAAAAACACCAGCAGCAGGAAGACGACGTCAATCATGGGCGTCATCGGATCACCATCGTCGTGATCTCTGTTGTAACGGCGAGGAAGTTTCATGGAACCCGAAACCCAAAGCTGATGAAAAAAATATCGGCCTGAAACTGCCCCGTGATTGCTGTTGTGAAACCCGACTGCAGAGCCTCCCGAGAAGACGCATTCATCCTCCGCGTTCCATGACAGCAAACCGAATGCTACTGATCTTCTGTTCTGCACAGAGTTCTATCAGGCGGCGAATCTCTGAAAATCGGGCTGCGCGATCGGCGCGAATTCGCACCTGAGCCCCTGCGGTCGTCCCGGCATTTCGCTGGTTCAGCTGCTGAATCCTGCGCAGGATAGCCGCTTCGGACAGTGCCTGGCCCGCCACAGAATACTGCCCGTCGCTTTCAAGGGTGATTGTCAGGTGCGGCACCGTTTCTTCCGTATCCCGCTGACCACCGTCTGCAGTCGGCAAATTCACAGTCCGTGACTGTTCGCTGCGAATAAAGTAGCTGGCCACCAGAAAAAAAATGATCAGCAGAAACACCACGTCGATCATCGGAGTGATGTTAAAGCGAAATGGAGTTCGTTGTCTGGCGGACAGTGGCAGTCGCACTGCGACACTCCGATCGGGTTCATGGCCGAAAAAACAGGCCCGGCAACGCAGTCGTTCCGGAAGCAGACATTTTAGGCGATTCCTGCGGAATTCGGAACATCGAATCGAATCTCGCGGATCCCCGAACATGGCCGCAGATTGTGCAACCTAACGCCCTTCAGCAGCCCCCGACGCTCGCAAAACACGACTGTCCGGGATTCCTCTGTACATTGCCGAACCACTGGCCACTGGCGGCTGGCCTGTGCCTGCGAATCCCCACCGACTGGTGGCCACGTTCAGGCCGCCACTGCAATTTCCAGCCAAATCCCCTGACGATTTCTTTTGACACAAGTCATACTGTACGATCGGCGGTGCAGGAAAGCCGCTAAACTGGTGCTGTTTGTCCTTCGGCGAGGTGCCCCTATGAACCAATATCCTGATGGCGTTCGACTGCTCGCTCTACTGATCCTCCTGATTTCCCTCGAACCATCTGGACTGGCCGGCAACACGCTTCCCCGAATCGTGGTCAGCGGTGATGGCGAGCGTTTTGTGCTGCAGGGGACAGATCAGACCTTCCATGCGATGGGTGTCAATTATGACCATGATGAATCCGGCCGTTTGCTGGAAGATTACTGGCATACCGAGTGGGATCGGGTCTGCGAAGACTTTGCACAGATGAAGCAGCTTGGCGTCTCGGTGGTCCGAGTGCATCTGCAATTTGGGCGCTTTATGGAATCCGCTGAAAAAGCCCGCACTTCAGAACTGGAGCAGCTTCGTAAACTGCTGCAGCTGGCTGAGGACACCGGACTCTATCTGGACCTGACAGGGCTCGGCTGTTACCACAAGGCAGATGTTCCCGAGTGGTATGATCAGCTTGATGAAACCAGTCGCTGGAAGGCGCAGGAGGTCTTCTGGGAGTGTGTCGCTGCCGTCTGCAAAGACACTTCTGCAGTCTTCTGTTTTAATCTGATGAATGAACCTGTGATTGGCGGAGACACGCCGGGAACGGACTGGCTGGGGCCGGCTTTTGGCGGAAAGCACTTTGTTCAGTTTGTGGCTCGAGGAACTGGTGGCCGACTACGACACGAAATTGCCAAAGAGTGGATCGACCGAATGGCAGCTGCAGTCCGCCGCAAGGACACTCAGCATCTGATTACCGTTGGCTTTGTTGACTGGAGCCTTGATCGACCCGGACTGACCTCCGGATTTGTGCCCCAGAAAGTCAGCGATCGCCTCGATTTTCTCTCCGTCCATATCTATCCCGAAAGCAAACAGCCCAATCTTGCCAGAGAAACACTCAAAGGCTTTCAGATCGGCAAGCCCGTTGTAGTTGAAGAAACCTTTCCACTGAAGTGCACGGCAGACGAACTGGAAGCATTCATGGACGAATCCGGCGATCAGTCAGACGGCTGGATTAGTTTTTTCTGGGGACGAATGCCTGACGAATACTCGGAAAAAAATTCGATCGGTGATGCAATCACGGCCGAATGGCTCAGACGTTTTTCCCGGCGAATGAGGCAGGCAACCCCTGAGTCGGGCAATCCCCGGACTTCAGAGAGTTCGGTCCTCCAGACCGTTGTCAATCATATTCGCTCAAATCCCGAAGGAAGCGTGCCTTTTTCCCTCAATCTTTCGGCATGGACGGCTGAAAATCGCCATTTACCGATCGGTGTTTTTGATTCCGGAATCGGCGGTCTGACAGTGCTGGAAGCCCTGCTAACGGCGGATGAGTTTCACAATACCACTCTGGCCCCTGGTCAGGACGGCATCCCCGACTTCCAGAATGAACAGTTCGTGTACTTCGGTGATCAGGCCAATATGCCTTACGGAAATTATCCCGCCGTCAACCAGACAGACTACCTGAAAGAGCTGATTCTGAAGGACGCGATCTTTCTGCTTGGGCAGCGTGTCTATTCATCGCCTCAGGCTGCGGCCCCTGTCATGACAAAGCCTCCGGTCAAGGCGATTGTCATTGCCTGTAACACGGCTACGGCATTTGGGATGCAGGAAATTCAACAGGCGATGCAGGAATGGAAGATCCCTGTGTTTGTACTGGGCGTTGTTGATGCGGGGGCCCGCGGGGTTCTTGAACAGACTTCACCAGATCAGCGTCGCACGATCGCTGTCCTGGCCACCGTCGGAACCTGCAGCAGCAATGCCTATCCCAATGCGATCACTCGGACACTGGGACGAGCCGGGCGGCCGCTGCCCGCCGTGATTCAGCAGGGATCCCGAGGACTGGCTGGCGCTATTGAGGGAGACCCCGCCTTTGTGACGTCTTTTGAACGGCTGGCTGAACGCTATTCCGGTCCCTCAGCCAATCAGGGCGATGCGGCCATCCATCCGGAGCTCCGGGAAATGTACAATTTTGAACCGTCGGGACTGATCGGAAGTTTCGACGCGCCTGCCAGCCTGCAACTGAATTCTGTGAGTAACTACATTCGTTACGACATGGTGACGTTGCTGGAAAAGCACAGAGCTTCCGGGCAAAAAACGCCCATCGATTCGGTCGTACTCGGTTGCACACACTTTCCACTCGTCAGGCAGGAAATTTTGACGGAGTTTGAGAGGCTGCGAAATCTCGAGGTGGAGGGTGTCCAGCCTTATCATTCGCTGATCGCCTCGAAAATCGAGGTCGTCGATCCGGCGGCACTGCTGGCTCGGGATTTGTTTCGTGCGCTGGCTCAGAGAAAATCCTTCGCAGAACGGACGCCTGCGGGGCCGGCAGAGCCTTCCCGCGGCCCGCGCGATCTGTTCTTTATCTCCGTTCCCACAGCCACATGGCCGGAAGTGGTACTGACCGCTGATGGGGCACTGGATCGCAGCTATAAATATGGTCGGCAATCCGGTCGACTGGACAGGGAAGATACACGAGCTGTTCCGCTGAACCTGGCCCTGTTGCCGGACTCCAGTAAGTCTCTGATCAGAACTCATCTGCCGGTTGTGGCAGAACGCCTGGGGATTCCCAAAAAATAACCCGCCAGTCCTGCTTTGATGCGGACTGACGGGTTTCGATGACGACGGCGAATTCTGCGTTTTGCGGTGCCGGAATTATTCGGTATCCACAGGAGGCGCTGGCAGAGTTGGTAGTTCTGTGGAACCAGCGGCAGCCGCCTCAGCCGCCTCAGCCGCTGCAGTGCTGACGGCCAGTGCCGCAGCTTTGGCCGTGGCTTCGTCGATCACATCACCAGGAATGACCGCACATGACACAAGAGTGTCACCTTCATCGAGTCGGATGATGCGAACCCCCTGTGTGTTTCGTCCGATCGTACTTATATCGGCCGCACGGACCCGCTGGATCTTTCCGCGTGAGGTGACCATCAGGACCTGATCGTCATCACACACGGACAGGACGTCGACAACGCGTCCGTTTCGGGCGGTTGTTTTGATATCTCGCAGCCCCTTACCGCCACGACGCTGGCGACGGTACTTCATGTTGCTTCCGGGTGAGGATTCGTCTGACGTTTCTTCAGTGACTTCTTCCACCGGTGTCTCTTCTGCCACCGCCGCAGTCTGATCATCCACAGGCGCCTCGCCAGCGGCCACTTCCGCCGGGCCAAACGGAGTTCGCTTGCCGTAACCCAGCTCACAGATGCTGAGCAGAGTACGCTCGGGATCTGCGACCACCATGCCGACAACGATTTCGTCCCGGGAGAGCGTGATGCCCTTCACACCACGTGTTGCGCGGCCCATGGGGCGCGCGTCTTCGTGGCTGAAACGAATGGCCATGCCGCCGGAAGTGGACAGCACCAGATCCTGATCTCCCTGAACAATCCGCACGTCGATCAGGGCATCTCCGTCATCCAGTCGAATGGCGATAATGCCGCCCTTCATGGGGCGTCCATAGGCTGATAGTGCGGTTTTCTTGATGATGCCCTGGCGAGTCGCGATGACGAGATACTTGTCATCGGGGAAATGGCGGACATTGAAGCAGTTGGCAATTCCTTCGCCTTCTTCCATTGTGATCAGATTGGCGAGGGCTCGTCCCTTTCCAGTCCGCGGCTGCAGAGGGAGGTCATAGACCTTGATCCAGTGCACTTTTCCGAAGTCGGTAAAGAACAGCAGGAAGTCGTGAGTGCTGGAGACGAAGAGATGTGCGATTGGATCCTCTTCGTCTGTCGTCGCGCCTTTAATCCCCTTACCGCCGCGATTCTGAGCTTCGTAGACATCCAGCGGCGTCCGTTTGATGTAACCACGCTGCGACAGGGTTACGACCATGGGCTGTTCGGCGATCAGAGCTTCCTTGTCATAGTCGCCCAGTTCTTCGTCAGAAATCTGGGTGCGACGTTTGTCCGGGAATCTGGCCTTGAGCTCTTCCATATCGGATCGCACTACGGCCCGCAGGTTGGCTTCTTCGGAAAGCAGCCGCAGATACTCGCGAATGTTGTCCAGCAGGTTCTGGTGTTCCGCCACAAGCTTTTCGCGTTCGAGATTTGCGAGCGAACCAAGCTGCATGGAGACGATCGCTTCAGCCTGATTCACTGACAGAAAATAGTCAGTCGCCTCGCCATTTTCACCAATGAAAGCCTGAAAACCGGAATCACCCAGAGCGCGGGACACCAGCGGGGCTGGGATAGGAATCTGCTGCAGCGCCTCTTTGGCTGCAGCCCGACTGGACGATTCGCGGATTGTCTTGATGACGCGATCGATATCCGTCTGAGCGAGGAGCAGGCCTTCAACGGTATGTTTACGCTTACGGGCTTCGCGAAGCATAAATTCGGTGCGGCGGCGAATCACATCCACGCGATGACGGATGAATGCGTCCAGAAGCATTCGCAGGGTCATCAGTTTCGGACGGTTGCCTTCCAGCGCCAGCAGAATGACGCTGACCGTGGTTTGCAGCGGTGAATACTCGAAAAGCTGATTAAGAACGACTTCTTTGTCGGCGTCGCGTTTGAGAACAATGTGCAGACGCACCTGCCATGATGGCACGTTGCGGTCCGTCAGGTCGACAATACGCGAAATGCCCTTGATGCGTTCTTCAGAAACCAGGACTTCCAGTTTTTCACGAATACGGTCACGAGTTTCCATGTAGGGAATCTCGGTCACCACGATGACGTCAGAATTTTTTTCGGTTTCGTAGTGCGTTCGTGATCGGAGTGTCAGTGTGGACCGGCCAGTCATATAGGCCTGGCGAATTCCCATGGTGCCACAAATCGTGCCACCGGTTGGAAAATCCGGCCCTGGAATTGCGTCGAGTAGTTCTTCCAGTGAGACGTTGGGACGATCGATCACCCGAATCACGGCTTCGCAGACTTCGGCCATATTATGCGGAGGAATGCTGGTCGCCATCCCAACGGCGATGCCGCTGGAACCGTTGACGAGCAAATTGGGAAAACGGGCCGGCAGAACCACGGGTTCCAGTCGGTCGTTGTCATAGGTGGGGGCAAAGTCGACAGTCTCCCGATCGATATCACGCATCATTTCTGCGGCCGCCGATGACAGGCGGGCTTCGGTGTATCGCATGGCAGCAGGAGGCAGTCCGGCCAGCGAACCAAAGTTCCCCTGCTTGTCGATCAGGACTTCTCGCATCACCCAGTCCTGAGCCATACGCACCAGTGTCGGGTAAATGGCGCCCTCGCCGTGAGGATGGTAGTTACCGCTGGTGTCACCCGCGATCTTCGCACACTTTTTTCGACCGGAGGCGGGACCCAGATTCAGGTCGTTCATAGCCACCAGAATTCGTCGCTGCGATGGCTTCAGTCCATCCCGGGCGTCCGGCAACGCACGACTGATAATAACGCTCATCGCGTACGTCAGATAACTGGTACGCATCTCTGCCTGAATATCCGTCCGAAAGACGCGTGGATCAGGAACCAGCGATGAATCACTCTGCGGATTGTCGGTGGACAAACTCGTTACTCCTGCTTTAACACCTGCCGCCTGCGGCGACGAATCACTGCCTTGTTGTCAAAAGGCCAGAGACCAGCCCGACAACACCACAAATGCCCCGTAAAACACGGAACAATGTCAGATTTCATCACGAAAACCATGCACAACTACTGCCAACACCCACATCGATCTGCCTGATGCTGACCCCAAAACCTGACGCTTTAGAACAATGACGTCCCAATACGCCAAACCACTGCCAGATCAATGGAATTGACCACGGATCGGCTTTTTTCACACTGCCAGCTTTTTTCTTTCAATCAGCCAGTTTTTTTTACACAGTCAGCATGGAAACGTGATTCCGGAATCGACATCCGGTGTCCGCCAAAAACACGGATCGTGACCCATGTCCGTAACCTGTTATCCGGGAAGGAATTACGCACACCAACTACTGATGGCGGATTCTAGCAGATTTTGCCTGTTTCTCAAACACCTCCCCACGCCGGAAACTCACGAAAAGCGAACTTGACGTTTTTTCAAAAAAGCCCGTATAACCCCGCATCGTCTTCCGCGAGCGTTTTGTTTCCGCGGCGACTTTTGCCGTAATGCCCAGGTGTCTCAATCAAGTGTCTCAAAGGACTGGAGACACAAGGGCGGCGACCGCATCCTGATTTCTTTGATTACTGGAGCCTTGTCATGGACGACATCACCACCTCAGGAAACACAGCACCGGTGACTCGAACACGCCGCACCGGACTGGTGTTCGGCGGGACCGTTCTGATCCTGATTGCCGGCGGAATCACCATGCAGGTCTGGCGAGCTCAAAGCAGCCAGGCGGCCGAACAAAAGGGTCTGCCCCCCGTCGCTTCAGCCACAGCCGAAACCTTCAAAACAGCGTTCGCACGCGTCAACGGGGACTCCATTACCTACGAGACCCTGGCTCAGGAATGCATCGAACGCCACGGAAAGGAAGTGCTGGAGAACATGGTCAATCGCCTGATCATCCAGCAGGAATGTGCCCGGCGTGGACTGACGGTGTCCGAAGCCGAAGTTGATCAGGAAATCGTGGAAATCTCCAAGAAATTCGGACTCGCCCTGGATCAGTGGTACAAAATGCTGCAGGCAGAACGCAATCTGACGCCCGCTCAGTACCGTCGTGATGTGATCTGGCCAATGCTGGCACTGAAGAAACTGGCTGGTAAGGATGTCGAAATCACTCGCGAAATGATCGAATTGGCCTACGAAGATAACTACGGGCCCCGCGTCAAAGCTCGTATGATCGTGCTCGACAACATCCGACGTGCCACTGAGATCTGGGAGAAAGCGAAAAAGTCGCCGGATGACTTCGAAAGCCTCGCTCGCGATTATTCCATGGAACCCAACAGCCGCGCTCTGGGAGGCGTCATTCCGCCAATTCGAAAGAATTCAGGAGCTCACGAAAATCTCCGAAAGGCAGCCTTCACAATGAAGGAACCCGGCGAACTTTCCGGGGTGCTGCAGGTCGGCCCCAGCCAGTACGCCATCCTGAAGTTTGAAGGCCTGACCGAGCCCGTAGATCACAACATCGCCGATGTGGAAGCCCAGTTGCACGCAGACCTGACCGAACGCGAAGTACAACGCATGGTCGGCGAAACCTTCGAAAAGCTGCAGCAGCAGGCTCGCGTTGATAATTTCCTGACAGGAGAATCCCGCGGACGCGTGGAAGCTGCCTCAGGTCTTGACGCCGAATCGGAAGATGCACCAGCGACTCGCTGATTCCGCCCGGAAAAATGATCTCCCGTGAGTCCCCTTCAAATGGGCTCGCGGGATTTTTTTTGCCTCGTGCCCGCCCGTTTATGCATTGCCACTGTGCCGCAATCTGCTCCGTCACCCCCACAAGTGATCTACGACCTGTCGCAGCAGCCACTCAGAATCCTGCGGCCAGACAAACAGCATCAGACTGCAGACCATGATCCAGCTGAACAGTTGAAGATTCAGGATCACGTCAAACATCAGATGCAACAGAACTCCGGTGATCAGCATCGGGTAACGCAGCTCGCGGATCCACAGACCCGTGCCCAGCAGCATTTCCTCCGCCAGCGTTCCCCAGGTCGCGATGCGGATCATGGCCGGTTTCAGCATCCACTGCGGTGGTCGAAATCGTACGTAGGCGTCCACCCATAGAGGATACCAGGCTGCCGACCCGTTTCGCCACAGAGCTCCCCGCAACTTCCAATACACCGTCCGCAGGTACACAGTACTTACCTGAATCTGCATCAGGCGCAGAGCCCATGGATCTGCGGTGTTGAACTGTGTCAGCGGTTTTCCCGCCAGCCAGTGATCCACCGAGACTCCCCCCGCGGCATCGCTGAAGCAACAGAAAAAAACCAGCATTCGCAGCAGGGAATCGCCACTCGACAGAAGACAGGGGTTGCGATGATGAATCGAAACCAGCGTCACAAAGACCGCGATGGATGCGATCCGAAACTGGTAGCCTGCAAGAAAACACAGGCAGGCCAGCAGATGCACGCACAAAAACAGGCGAAACGTGCGAGTGGTATCCGGGAGCCACAGAAACAGACACAGCCCGCTGCGAACAGTCTGCCTGCGCCAAACCGGGCCGGGCCAGAGTCCATCCGGGGAATAGTAGTCGTCCACGAGCGGCAGCAGCAGCAGCCCGTTCAGCAGCAACACACAGCCCGTCAGAATGCGAAACAGCACCAGCGGGGCCGTGGAACACTCTTCATGAAACACCAGATTCCAGGCGTGGAAAATCTGCTCGAAGGTCATGCGATCTTATCCGGAAGACCAAAAAATAAGGACACGCTCCATCGCGATGCGGTGTTCCGTCAGTGGCCAGGGATGAATCTCAAAGAGCCGGGCATGCGTGAGTTGACGGCGTTCGTAAGTTGTCGGTATTCGCGAATTGTCGGCCGGGAGGAATCGTTGAGTGTGTCGAACGATCCGGGACTTTCCAGCTCGCCCACAGCTGCTAACCCACCCCGGACGATCAGGCCGGCAACGCCTGCACTTCCGGTTTTTTCTCAGAGAACAGTTCGCCCACGCCCCGAGTTGCCTCAAAGCGATAAAAGGTTTCCTGAACCGGCGGACTGTAGACGTCTGTTTTTTCCCACGAATTGACGAGACGCGATTCCCGGATCAATTCGACCGACCGCACATGCTGACCGGACTGTGTTGCCTGCCGAATCAGAAATTCGCAGAGTGGCTGATACATCGTCTGCATGCTGAAGGAAAACATTGAGTATTCAAATTTGAAACTGCGGGCGTACAGAGCATTCAGCAGTTTTGTGGACGGGCTGGCAGACAAGGGGCTCCAGACTTCCCGGCTGCCATTGTCGAAGGTCAGCACCGCCAGCAATCGACGATTGATGTGAATGGGCTCGGGGGCAAACATGGCCCAGCTATGCCAGAGTCCGACCCATGCGAGCGGCAGACCGGGAAAGTGGATCAGAAATCTGCAGGGATGATCCAGCGGATAATCCCAGCACCAGAGAAACAACAGCATCAGAAGAATGAACAGATCCACCATAACAGGCTTCCCGATGAACACTCACTGAAGACAGATCAGACGAGTCCCTGCCAGGAGATGCAGGCACATTCCGAGTGCCGCGGCCGAAGAAAATGCATCACCGAAGATGCTGAAGATGCTACTGTCAGACACTGGATTAATAGCCCAGTGCTGGTCCTTGAGATGGGTGAATCGTTTGAGATTTGTGCCCAATTCGGGCAGCGTAAATTTCCGCGTGGCGTAATCAATTCGCAGGCGGAATTTTGGGGGGCGATACGGGTTTCGGTTCTGGAGCGGTTTTGGCGGCCCCGGCAGGACTTGTTGCAGGTTTCTTTGACTTCGGGACACAGGGGTCTTTGTCATTTCGCATCATGCGACGCCACTTCATGTAGGGGATGCCGTCGACAGTTTCGAAGCGTCTGTGGTAATCAATCTTGGCGTCGACCAGAGAATGCCCCCGTTCGGCGAGCAGCTTCACG
>CAIQIE010000227.1 GCA_903871805.1 uncultured Planctomycetaceae bacterium
CATCGCCTGTGCTCCGTGGACCGCAGCAGCTTACGAGCAGTTGGTTGGCCGCCTCGTGCGTCAGGGACAGCAGAAGCCGGTGGAAGTCATTTTTCCAATAACGTTTGCGAACGTAAATGGTGAAGAATGGTCTTGGTGTCAGTCACGATTGAACCGACTGCAGTACAAGAAGAGCATCGCAGATGCCGCGGTCGATGGTATTGTTCCCATGGGGCACCTTCGCTCTCCTGAACAGGCGTTTCAGGACGCTCTTGGATGGCTGCAGCGACTGGAATGTGGTGCGGTCGCTGAAGTCAAGAGAGCCCGTATTTTGGTTCCACTGTCGGATACGCCTGTGGATGTTGAACGTCGCATTGCGAAATATGGCGACTTCTCTGTCATGAATAACCGGTGGAATTCTACCGGATCAGGAAAACTACATGAGAGACTGCATCAGGATCCTACGGAATGGGAGAACTACCATACGTTGTACCGTCAGTCACGAGCTTCATGGGTGATCGTGCCATTTGAGAAGATCGGTGACTGGATCAGTCAGCTTCCTAGGAACCGTGTCGTCGCAGACTTTGGCTGCGGTGAAGACCTCCTTGGCCAGCGGTTACGTGCTCAGGGATACTTGGTTCACTCTTTCGATCACGTGCCAATTTCTGATGAGGTCGTTCGATGCGATATCGGCGAAGGTGTGCCGCTTCCAGATGGCGAAATCGACGTTGCAGTATTTTCACTGTCTCTTATGGGAGTGAACTCAGGGGATTACCTCCGTGAGGCTGCTCGTACGCTGGTGTTCGATGGACGGCTAATCATTTGCGAAGCAACCAGCCGCTTGCCTGAGGACGCGGACATTCGGAGCTGCCTCGAACGGCTGGGGTTTCACGTGACCGATATCGATCATGAGGCCCAGTTCACGTTCATCCGGGCAGTCCGGACAGACAAAGAACCAGATTTCCAGTTGTCACTGGTCGGCCAGAAAACTTTATAACGACCTTGTGAGTCAAAGTGATGGTGCCTCCTTTGATGAAAGCTGGGTATACCACGTTTCGTCATCCGGCCCGTGCATCAGCGCCTGCCCGTGATAGGCTCCTGTCGATCCCCATCGAAACACGTAGCCGGGTCTGTCTACGGTACACGGATCACCAGGTTTACCGATACTGTTGAGACTTGCGATCAACTGCTGATCAAAGTCGCCTCGCATCGTCAGCGGCCAGCCGGCGACTTGTTCAAAGGCCTGGCGAGTAAACGCGAGACTCGCGTGGAACCGACCGGTGGCGTCTTCTTCCTGAATCTGGCCGGTGTAGTCGCTGAGGACCTTCGACGGTTTGGACCAGAGATGACCGTCCATGGCCGCAACGTGGCTGCTGATGTGATGGGGCAGGTAGATGTCGTCATCTTCCCAGACGACGAGAATCTCGCCACGTGCCATCCCAGCGAGCGCGTTGAACTTTTCCGGCAGCGATCGGAAGCGGCGTTGGATGCTAACGATCTGCCAGCCATCACCAGCCTGATTCTGCAGTTCGCCGGCATCGTCCAGCACAATCAGTTCCCGGCGATCGGTCGGGTAATCCTGCGCCAGAAAACAAGCGATTGAGTTCTCGAGCAGCTTTGGCCGCCGATACGTGGGGCAAAGACAGGAAACCATTGGCAGTTCATTCGACATGAGACACCTCTTTTCTCTGAGTCCATTTCCCGAGCGGACATTCACTGGAACGCCAAGACGCTTTTTCAGCGAGGTAACAGCCACAGACGCTGCAGCGATCGTCGTTTCGTTGATCGCACAGAGTGCAGATCTCCAGACGTTGCTGGAGTTCGGGAGCCTCGACCTTCTGCAGGCCGTCAGTCACATGAGCGGCCAGTGACTTGGCGAAGTTGGCAGCCATCTTGATGGTGCCGGGCAAGGCCGGTTTGTCTCGTGGATCGCGGCTGAGGACCGTCAGGCCATGGTTGGCCTGTGTGTGATGCACGACGGACCATTCTGGATTCTCGTTAAGGAATCGCCGGACAGCAGGCAGCAAACCGGGACCGCCGTCTTCGCCGCGTTCTCCAAAGATCTGGGTGTCGTGCAGCACGATCCAGCGACGGACCTTGTCGGCGTGCCGCTGGAATTCGTTCGACAACTGGTCAGCCGTGTGACGGGTATCAATGAACAGCAGATCGCACAGATCAATATGCACCGACAGTGAATCGCCCTGTACGAATGAGAATTCCGTGGCACCCTGACGTGACTTCAGGATCTCAGCCATTGGATCGTGGTTCAGGTCGTAGGAGATCATCCGCTTCGGCTGACCTGCCA
>CAIQIE010000228.1 GCA_903871805.1 uncultured Planctomycetaceae bacterium
CCAGGATTAACGAAATACGGATTTGAGTATCTCAGGTAGCCACTGTTGTAGATCAATGAGCCAAGTCCCCAACCGCCCAGCCCCCAGCCAATCGGGCGATAGCCATAGCCGTTGTAGATGCGATAACGACCTCGGCCTCCGACTCCACTTCTCAGGCTCCAGCCCCAGCCGCTGTTGTAACCTCCGCAACACGACGCCGTAAAACGTCACTGTCGTACGCATCTCGTCGGCCTTTCACAAAAAACGGATGTCGGGCAAGGAACCATCTCGCTCTGTAAGATGCCGCCCAATAGTCTGCGATTCATCTCCTATCGGATCGTTTCTTTTACAGCGTCCTTCACTTTATCCGCCACCTTCTGAATAGCCTCTTTGGTCTCGCCAACCGCCTGGTCCGTCTTCCCTTCCTCGCGCAGCTGGTCATTCCCGGTCAATGCTCCTGCGGCTTCCTTAATTCGGCCCTTCACTTTGTCTGTCTGCCCACTCATGACTGTAACTCCTGATTCCCGAGGGAATTTCTGTGCGAACAAAAAAGGATCCATCAAAACTCGGAGGTCGCTTCCTTAAATCGCTACCCATAATCTCCAAATGACGGCATCGCGGTGGATCTCCACGCATCCCTTGCAGTGAATCAGATGCGCCCCAGCAGCAGCAGGATGACGATGATCAGGATCACCAGTCCCAGACCACCGCTTGGTCCGTAGCCCCAGCCTCTGCTGTGAGGCCATGCTGGCATTGCTCCCAGAAGCATCAGGATAAGAATCACGAGAAGAATGGTTCCCAGCATCTTTATTGTCCTCCTGTAAACGGATTCAAAACACCCCCCTGAATCTGACCCAGATCCAGCCGGTTCAGGACTTTTCTGCATCAGAAGCCACGAAAGGCAAATGCCGTGCCACAGGCACCCACTGTGCCGCCTCATTCAGATGGGGCCTTCTTCTGTGCTGCTCTGGCGCGTGTAACTTTTTTCAAGCGTGCGATCCGGTCATTGCGTTGCGCGAAATGGTAATCACTGGATTTGAAGGGTGTTGACGGCCGGCCGTGCTCTTGACGCAATCCTGAACGTTTTGGTCCAGGTTTGGCTGTGCAGCATGGATCGCTGAGTCACGATGTGACGGGCGCCGGTGTGATACCACGGCATACTCGAGCGTTTCAGACGTTCGGGTAGAATCTGCCCACAGGCGGATTCCACAATGCCACTACCGATCGGACTGCCGTTGCTGCGGGACCCCAGGCAGTGTATGAATCTCTGATAGCGATCGAGGCAACGTTTCGCTGCCTGAAGGTCTTTCCTGCTGGCAGGGTTGACGCCATGCTGCTGCTTCATACTCGCCGATGGAACGCATCACGCGACCCCAGCCGCCACGTTCCAGAAGCAGCATGTGAACCCACCTCAGCCACTCTATGCATTGCGAAGATGTCAGAGCAGTGCGTCGGCGATCGTCGTCAGTCGCAGGCTGGCGTGGTCGTAATCAACACTTCGCTCGGTCGAGGTTCGTTTCCCATCCCCGTACAGATGTCGGAGTCCAATTTTCCAATATCGTACACACTCACCGTCACAACCGACGCCATTTCAAAGTTTCCAAACGGAGCGACCCCAGGGCTGATGCCATCGCGACTGACCGCCATCATTTTTTTGGTTTTTTTCTTCATCGCTCCATTTTTCAAGTTGCAGTACCTGACAAACCTCACGCTTCGGCTCCATAACCTTCGTGAGATGCGAGCTCCGGTGAAAAGCTTTTTAGCCCCAATCCTGGCCCCCGTGCGTTCGGCAATCACGTCGATACAGCGTCGCTGCAACGACCCGTTTGCGGCCATCTGACGCCCCACAAGATTCTAAACTCTCGCAATCGCCCCGTACTCAATGGACAGAACGGTGGCCGACGTGATCGTCCGGCCACGGCTTCCCTGGCTATCCGTGGCTCTGGTCCAAGTGATGTTGCCAAAAAACTCGTGAGCACTTTTGTGTGGGGTGTCTTCTCTTTGAGTCGCCGGTACTTCTGACCGAGATGCTCGACCTGCTGCGGCATCGCTTCCACTCCTCCGATTTCAGGGCATTGAAGCACCATTCCACAAACGATGAAGTCTATTCTCGCGCGTGCTTTTCCACGCAGTCTTCAAACCCGTGAGCATCGGCAGGGCCCACGCCCGGATTTAGAACCGTGGCTGCCACCTGCTCCAGGGTCCCTGCCGTAACCTCACCTCCCATGAGAGGCGTTCCTTCCTGTTGTATTCATGTCAGAACCAATATTTTCAGGCAGGACACCTCGTTTCACGAAGACCACCTCGCATACATTTGAACGTGCATGACGGCGAGCGCCCATCGTTCGTTCGTCATCAGTCAACTCGATGGATTTGGCTACCCTCATGCAGTGATACCCCCGAATAGGAATGGCCCCGGGCAGGGCACTCCAGATACGATTCCGTAGTTGAGAGACACTACACGAGGTCGTTCTCAACGACCTGCTGATCAAGCTTTGAGACATGAGACTCGCTCATCAGCAAAATTTCTCTCAATGCGTCCGCGAGGGTTAGAACAAGCGTCGCTCCGCAACCGATGCGATCCTGTGCCTTGTTCAGATCACCAACTGATTCCCACAATCCCGCGACAAGCTTCACCGCCGGAAATCGAACACGGAGACGCTTACACAGATAACGAGCGTGCATGACGGCAGCAGGGCGTGTTGCAGCGACGCAAATCACATCGACCGAACTCTGATCGATGCGATCGATCATCTCGTCGGCCAGCGACGTCACGGTCACCGTCTGAATGCTGCAGCCTGTTGTCTCCAGTATCTGAGCCAGCATCATGGCTGTGATTTCATCAGCTTCAGTACGAGCCGGCAGGCAGATTATCTTCAGTGGAGATGGTTTGGCCCTGGTTGCCTCAGCAGAAACGGTATTTCCAGTGGCAAACTCAACGCTGCCGACATCTTGCTTCCCAAGTGCGGCAAGTTTCTCCTGCTGGCGATCATTTCGATCCTGAAGCATTTCCTTCAGGCTTTGCATGATGAACTTGTGCTTGCCATCGTTCAAATCCCCAAGCTGCCAGTGTGTCTCGGCGATTGCAAGTGCCGGGATCAGAACGTTGTCATAAACGTCCACGAGCGATCTGTGCTCAAGGTTGTTCTCCAATAGCTGAGTTGCTTCCTCCGTGTCTCCTGCCAGCAACCGCTGATAGATCTGTCGCCTGGGCTCAAACACAGGGTCTGTCCCCAGCAAAATGTTCAAAAACGAAAGTTGCGGAACATGTTTTCCCACTACGAGTACGCAGACAGTCAACGGCGTTGCCAGCAAGAGACCCATCGGTCCCCATAACCACGTCCAGAAGACAGCAGCCAGCATGACCGCCACGGCTGACACACCAGTCTTCTTGCCATAGAGCCAGGGCTCAAAGAGATTGTTGTTGAATAACTCCAGCACAACAAACAACAGAACTGTCAGAATTGCCAGTCCCCATCCCGTCGAAATCGCCAGCGACAGGCCAATGGGCATCGTGGCGGCAATCCACGGACCGATGTAGGGAATAAAACGCAAAACTCCGGCAAGAATGCCCCACAGAGTGGCATTCGGGACTCCGATCAGAAAGAGCCCAAGGCCAATAGAAACTCCAAAAGTCAGATTTAGAAGAAAAAGGATTGTGAGATAGCGGCTGACCCGCGCACTCGCGTCTTCCAGCATTTGGGTGGTTACGGTCACTTCGCCGTTGCCAACCAGGTGAATGAACCGATCACGCAGATCTTCGCGGCCGATCAGAAAGAAGACCACAAACACAATAACGATGCCGGTCGTCCCCAAAACTTCCAGCAGCGCGCCGAACGCGCCCCCAAAGGCTTCCAGTGGGCTTGTCGGCGAAGTTATGATGCGAACGGAAAACGGCCATTTGTCAGTTCCCTGTGGCTCACTCACCTGTCTGGGTGGCAATAAATCGTCGGCAATCGCATGGCTTCTGCTGGTGACCTGACTCAGCGATGCAACCGCATACTCGTTCATAGAGTTGAACTTCGCCTCGACATTCTCCCGATACTCCGGAATCTTCGGAGCGAGATGACTCACCTGAATGACGGTTACCCAGACCATCACGCCCAACGCAGTGAACCCTGCCAGGGCGGTGATCAAAACGGCAGGGATTCGTCCCAGTTTCCACCGCTCCAGCCGATCACACGCGGGGCTTAACAGGAAACTCAACAGAACGGCCAAACTACA
>CAIQIE010000229.1 GCA_903871805.1 uncultured Planctomycetaceae bacterium
GTGCCATCCACCTTGTGCCATCCACCTTGTAGCCACTTTGGGTGCCCACTTTGGGTGCCACCCACCTTGCGGCGCTACACTGTTGCCCACTTTGGGTGCCCACTTTGGGTGCCACCCACCTTGTTGGCAAAAGTCAACGGCGATGGTTGGATGGTTCCGGATGCCGGGCCGCAGAATCCGGATCATCCCCCCAATCCTCACCAGCTGCCTTTCGAGCGGTTCCACCGTGCAGTGCGCGGTCCATCTGCAGGATCAGAGCTACAATCCACCGCCTGCGTTGCTTCGCTGCTCCTGACTTGCTCAGTCGCAGCCACCGTGGCTAGCATCCACCCTAAGCTCTGCGACTCCCGTCAATTTCAGGAACCGATATGTTTTCCTTACGAGCCCTTCTGGTCTGCTTCTGCCTGGGTTCTCTTCCGCTCCAGGCAGAGGACATCGCGTTCGAAATCAAGGAAAAGCTCGTCTATTCAAAAGTAGACGAACGAGAACTGCTGCTCGACGCGTTTGTGCCAACCACCCCCGGCCCCCATCCCGCCGTCCTTGTCGTTCACGGCGGAGCATGGCGGTCCGGCAATCGTAAGCAACTGGCCGCCTACGCCAGCGCCCTCGCCGCCAGGGGGATGGCCTGTTTCGCGATCGATTACCGTCTTGCCCCCGAGCACAAATTCCCGGCTCAAATTGATGATTGTCGGGCGGCAGTTCGCTGGATTCGAAAGAACGCCATGGAATACCGAATCGACCCGGACCGACTCGGCGCCATCGGCTACTCCGCCGGCGGGCATCTTGTCTGCCTGCTGGGGACCACAGGCGAGCCAGCAAACTCGCAAAATGGAAATGTCGACACGCGTCTGCAGGCCATCGCGGCTGGTGGTGCCCCGACGGATTTCCGTAAGCTTGCTGACAATGGGAAATGGGCCAACTACTGGATGGGAGGGGATCTCAGCACAGTACCGGAAAAGTTCCATGCCGCCTCTGCTGCGGCCTTTGCAGATGCTCAGGACCCACCCTTCTTCTTCTTCAACGGCACAGCTGACGAACTGGTCCCTCTGAAATGGTCCAGAGTCTGCCATGATGCCCTGAAGGAAGAGGGCGTTCGAGTTGAGTGGCATGAGATTGACGGTGCCAATCATCTGCAGGCCGCCATGAACGCAGCCGTTTTAGAGAAGGCCTGTGACTTTCTGCATCGTGAACTTCAGCCACGTCAGCCAACCACAAATCCCCAAAACTAGCTGACGCCATCATCAAATCTGCCTGCGGCAGGCCAATCCACCGGTGGCGTCTCGTTGCCTTCACAGAATGTTCGTCCGGTGGAATACCATCCATTCCGAATCAGGGAGTGACTCCGACGGGATTCAACAACTCATGAGCGGGATACACCATCACCCTGACGATGAATCGAGCGATGACTCGCATGGACCTTACGACCGTCGCGCCGCCTTCGGAGGGCCGATTGATGGTGACAAATCGTCGACTCATCGACGGCTTTAACTGGTTGGATCTGATCAAGTGCGCCTCGATCGGTGCAAAGCCCTGGTGATCAGACGACTCGCTGCCTCACGGCGTCGTCAGAGCATTGCGAAGATCTTTTCCTCAGGAACACAGGACCATGTCCGGATCTAACAAAACAACGAAATCCGAGTCTCCCAGACTGCTCACCGGCGGCAATCCGCAGATTCCCAAAGGCGATGGTGACGCAGCGGTTCAGGCGTATCTCCAGGCGATGCCGGGCTGGAAAGCGCCAATCGGGGCGCAACTGGATCGCATGATTGTTCAGACTGTGCCCAACGTTCGAAAGGCGGTCCGCTGGAACACGCCCTTCTACGGTCTTGAGGGGCAGGGATGGTTTACCGCCTTCAGCTGCACAACACGCTACGTGAAACTGGCGTTCTTTTCGGGCGATTCTCTGAATCCGCAACCGCCAGTGGAATCCAAAGTCGCCAATGTTCGCTATGTTCACATTCACGAGCAGGATGTGCTCAGCGAAACTCTGTTCACGGACTGGTTTCTCCAGGCATCCCGACTCCCGGGCACTCCCGTTTTTTAACCTGACTGAATTCCCGTGGCCTCGTTTCTGATCTGCAGATCCGACGTCAGCCAACCTCCCGCAACCAGAATTCGTCGCCGCAACGCCTGCGGCATGCAGATTGACGCCTCCCAACAACCCGCGAGGCATGACCTCCACTACCGGAGGGCCTGTTTTGAAACAGTCATGTCGCCCCACCATATTTTTTGTCATGTCCGCCCGGAGATATCGTCACTATTTCCGTTTCTGTACCATGCTGCCGAATCGTCTGACTTTCAGCACCCTTCTCACCATGCAGAGAGACCGTCATGGCCCAGGCAATTGTTGACCCAGGTGAATTACGTCGCTTCGCTCAGATGCTGCGACGCTTCAACGAAGAAATCAACGACAAATCCACCGCAGTGGCAGGACAACTCAGCCACCTCGGACAGACATGGCGGGACCAGGAGCATCTCCGCTTCTCCGAAGAATTCAGTGCCAACATGAAGGCTCTGGGTCGCTTTGTGGATTCCAACGAACAGTTCATTCCTTATCTTCTCAGAAAGGCACAATTGGTCGAGGAATACCTGCAGCAACAGTAGGGGCTTCAAGCTCCCGCTTTCCGCCAACATCGGACAAACTCACCTTCACAGCACACAGCAGGGCAGATTCATGGCAGGCTCAGCCAATGTCTCATCCACCGACGCGATTCAGCAGTTCCGCAGTGCAGTGATTGCTTTCCAGGACGAAGCCCGCACCTGTCTCGCAGCACTCGATCACCAGCTCCGACAAATCATGCTGTGGCTGGAACAGGATCGCCCCAACTTCTGGAAACGTGAAGTTGAAAACTGCATGCGTGAGATGACCAGTGCGCGCGTTCGACTGCATCAATGCCGCATGCGCCGCACGGGAGATTTCCGTCCCTCCTGCATCGAAGAAGTCAAGGATCTGGAAAAAGCAAAACAGCAACTGGAACTGGCTCAGAAACAACTTCCGCTCATCAGACGCTGGCATGCCGAGGCCTCGCATGAAGCCAACGAATTCCGCGGCCGAGCCTCTCAGGTCACACAGGCCGTTGAACGTGATCTCCCCAGCCTGCTGGCACTCCTCGCGTTTTCCCTGCAGAAACTGGAGGACTACGCGGCAGTGTCACTGCCGGCGTCTCATTCATCCCCCCCATCAATCATCGCAGTCCCCGACGCAGACAGTACAGCTCGACACTCGCTTCCGAATCAGCAATCCTCTGACGGTGCGTCCCGCCATTCAGCTGATCCCACATCAACCCAGTGACGCCATCCACCAACGGCCCGTCAACCGACGTGCAGAAATCTGCCCGATACAAAACAACAACAGCCAGACTGCAATACTCAACTGCAGTGTGGCTGTTGTCTGTTTATGGTCGTAAGAAACCAGCAGCGTCGTCACTTGTTCTGAAGTCGCTGCACCTCCTCATGCAACTTCTGCACCTCGGTA
>CAIQIE010000230.1 GCA_903871805.1 uncultured Planctomycetaceae bacterium
CGTACAGTTGTGACAACGATCGCGGCATCACCCTGCCCCTCAGCTCGAATTTGACTATGGCCGTTGGCCAAATGGGGGTTCTGGGGTTCGTGTTCCAAGGGCGTTGCCCTTGGCTATGGTGACCATGGCCGTTGGCCAAATGGGTCGTTCGTTGTATTCGGTGATCAAATGGCATGTCCGTTGTTCTTCGCCAACGGCGATATTCATCGTAGCCTGAGGGCAACGCCCCCAGGACATTGGTTTCGTTCCGTGACCTTTTGGCCAACGGCCATAGTCAAAACCGCGGAATCCGGGAATCCCGGGCCCCCACTTATAGGTTTTGTCGTAATCCCCATGTTCACACTGGATTCGCGTGTCGTGTCTGGCTGCCAAAGGGCGGTGTACGAATGCCGTAAGCATGGCTGCTGTTGCTCTGGATCGCTCGCATGCGGCATGCCTATGAAACGTCCATAAAAGCGTCAGGGCGCGAGCACTCCGGTGAGTCCTTGCAACGCAGACCAACACCGGACGGCTCGCGCCGTTCCGCTTTCATGCAGCACCGACACCGGACGGCTCGCGCCGTTCCAAGGCGATTTTCATCGCCTTTTTTCAGGTTTTGCCTTTGTCGGTCGCTCGCCACTACCGGGCTGTCAGTTCCAGGTTCAACTCAGAACTTCCGCCGGAAGGCACTGTCACCTTCAGTTGCGAGGTCTTCACGCTGCCGTATTTGCGAGGCACCAGATAGATGGTCTCGGGCTCTTTCTTGTCCTTCGCGTTCTCAGCTCCGGGCCCGCTGATGTCACTGAGCGTCATGGTTGGGTCAACGCCGGCGGGCACAGCCGCACCTTCGCCACTAATTTTGATCACGGCGACATAATGATCGCCGACCGGGGCCCCATCGAAGGGGTCATAACTGGTGATTTTGTAGACTCCATCAGCGTCCGTCATTCCACTGCACGGACGGCCACCGCTGACAGGTTCAAAACTCACGGAAGCTCCCTCAATCGGATTGCCGTCAAGGGTCACCCGGCCGGACGCCGTTGCCAGTTCCGGGCGATCGCTTTTTCCGCATCCTGTCATGGGAAGCAGCAAAAGTGCCGCAGAAAACAGCAGGAAGACTGAACGCATATCAATTCCTTTCGGAGGATTTTGTGACGGAATTCGCACGCCGCGAGCGATGCGCGAAGACACTGGTCCCGGGAAACGCTGGAGTCCTGTCCAGCAGATTCCGGATGAGTACCGTCGACGCGGGTTTAGCTTACACGGGATCCGGCAAAATGTGGACTTCCGGCCCGATGACCGTGCGGGAAAGAGAAGGCCCCTGAACGATTCGTTGTTCAGGGGCAAACATGCCTGTCATGACTGTAGCAGAATCAGAATCAGTCACCGGGAACGGTCACCACCTGACCGTCGGCTTTGGCGCCGAGGCGATTGTAGGTGACGTGATCAATGTTTTCAGAAATGAATCGCACAGCACCATCACCCAGAAGAAACTGGGCGCCGCCTGTGTGACGTGAACGGAAGCCGAACTCATCAACCCAGTTATTCACCCAGTTGCAACCGGATGTTGAACTTTCGTTGCAGGTGTTCAGGTTGATCGGGTACAGCGTTGATGCCATCCCCTGACCATTATTGGCCTGCAACCACCCCTGCCGCATGTGATTACTGCATTCCGGACGCACTTCACCAATGTAAATTGTGTTGGACAGCCCGTCTGTGCAGTTTTTCATCGCATCACTGCAATTGTTTCGATGAAACGGCCCTGAGACACGACTGCCAGCCTGAGTGCTTCCGGTGATAAATCCCAAATACTTGTCAGGGCATGTCGGGCTGCCGCTGGGATTGCCGCCCGTGGGGCTTCCCGCGTTTGAGGCGCCTTTGCTGCCCGCATAATTCTGCACTGTGGAGACACCGTTGAAACTTTTGCCTGCTGTGTCAGATGGACAGACATACCCGGGAACAAAAAACACCTGCCGCATCAACCGTCCATCAGGCAGTGTGGCATCATTCACATTCAGGCTGGAAACAGGAGGACTGTTAAATGGAATCTGCTGGTACATATTGGCCTGCTCCATGTAGGGCAGCAGATGAGTGAGCAGGCTGCCCTGCTGATACGTTCTTCCGGAATTGGTGTTGTTCCAGAAGGAACCCGGCGGAAACAAACTGTTGGTGTCGTGATAATTGTGCAGGGCAATCCCAATTTGATGCAGATTGTTTTTGCATTGTGTGCGGCGAGCAGCCTCGCGGGCCTGCTGCACCGCAGGCAAAAGTAATGCAACCAGAATCGCGATGATTGCGATCACCACAAGCAACTCTATGAGCGTAAATGCAGTCCGACGAACCTTTGGTAGCGACATAAAACGAACCTTTTCAAGTTTGCAGGAAAAACACGGTGTCGCAAAGCTACCTAAAGCAACCACCATCTGTCAACTTTTTCAGCAGGAAGTCACGTTTCTTGGGCACCATTTTTTCAACAACTGATCTTTTGAACATAAATCTGACCGTTTCCATATCAGTCAGTTCGGGCTTGAATCGGGAGATTTTGCCGCAGATGCCCGCTTTCGTACTGAGTGCGGACCGAACCCATCTTGACGTTTTGTGGCCTTTTCCAGTGTAATCCACGGTGAAAAGCACTTTTTCCGGGATTCAGACAGTCCTGAAGGGAGCTATGCCTGGGCGCAGACGTTGAAGAGTCTGATTTCCGGGTATTCCGCAACCAAATTTCACAACGCACGTGCGACCGCACCAAGGCCGGCAGGGATGCATGCTAACAACATTTGATCGATACCTGACGGGAAGATTGCTGCACACATTCTCGCTGTTGTTTCTGGCCGCGTATGGTTTATATGTGGTCATTGATCTCTTTATGAACATCGATGATTTTCAGGAGAATGCCGCGAAAGGGCTGGAGGCTTCGGGAGGTTCCCGTCATCTGGTTCTGTTCTTTGGAATTGCCGAGTATTACTTTTTTCGAGCCTTTGAATTCTTCGAGATGGCGGGCCCGATTCTGATCGTAATTTCGGTGATCACGGTGCTTGGCTTGCTGCGAAAAAGCTCGGAAACCTTCCCGCTGCTGGCTGCCGGGATTCCGGCATTTCGCCTGTTGCGTCCGCTGCTCTTTTCCGCCGTTGTGCTGAATGCCTGCCTGATCCTGAATCAGGAATTCGTGATCCCGTCACTTGCGGTACAACTGCAGAAACCTCGCGGCAGCCAGACGGCTGAGGTGCAGCGGGTGGACCCCGTTTATGATTACTCGAACTTTCTC
>CAIQIE010000231.1 GCA_903871805.1 uncultured Planctomycetaceae bacterium
ATCGAGCTTTTAATAGCACCGGCTTCGGGACTGCTACACTGACTATGTTCCATGGGAGGTCTTGCTCCCGACGGAACTGCCCGAATCGCTCTGCGAAAGCCATTCAGCCATTTGTTGCGCCCTCCCACGGCTGTCCGTCTCCCTCAGCCCGTAACAGTGCTCATGCCAGTCGACGTGGCGGCGCATGTCTTCTTCCGCGCCCACCAGAAATTCGTACTGTGTCCCTTCGGCTCGCTTCTCCGTTTCAGCCGTGGAAAGCAAATGCAGGGATGCAGACAGGAACGTTGATTCAGGGGAGAAACATTCTTGGAAGGAAACGGCGACGGCAGGGAGACTATGTCGCCTTCAGACAGCGAGCCTCCCGCGCTGCTGGAAATGCAGGTGACGAACGTGCTGTTCCCAATGCAACAACTTCGTGGACCCGGCGGAAGAATGCGGTGGAGTACCCATGGCGAGCGACCCCCAACGATCCGCCTCTGCCACGAAACTGGCGTTCTTGAGTTAACGAAGTCGAGACAGACGCCGAGTCGCAATTCCTGCGGAACAGCGTGAAACGTAGTCTTCCACTCGCAACCGATCCATGCACAAAAGCGACGCCACACGCCGCGGTCTGGAAAGCACCACTCGCCACCACCGGAGGTCGAAGGATGAGAATAGTCCCATTTTTCACCCCAAATTCCCGCCCAGCCCTAACACCCCAGAGCCGCCATTCTTTCATTTTTATCGAAGGCGACCTCCTCGGAATCACAAACTGGCCGGAAACTTTCGGTCGACTCGGCAAAAACCGGGCTTTCTCCAGACTGCCACAAAAGAGACAATCTGCTAGCATCCACCGACAGACGGCCTTCAGGATCACCTGCGGCGGTTCAGGTTGACGATGTTACTGCCCATGCCACGGGGCTCTTTTTTCCTACCGTGGCACAGGCATTGACCTTTTTGACAACACATTTCATAGAACAGCGACAGGGGTTCCGCTTTGCGGCTCTGTCATTGAATATTGACAGCATTTCCCTTTTGGCAAAAGGTGCCATCGATGGCAAACGATCCATACTCACTGTGTCCCTGCGGCAGTGGCAAAAAGCTGAAGTTCTGTTGCCTGGATATCCTTCCTGACATTCAGAAGGCCTACAGTCTTCGCGAAAACCAGCCTGACATCGCGCTGGGTCTATTTCGTGACCTCGCCCAGAAACACCCGAATCGCGATGTCGTCGTCCGCGAACTGGTGTCGACACTTCTGGACGCCGGCCAGGTGAACGAAGCATTCATGCGATGCTCCGAATTCCTGAAAACCAACCCCGATAATCCTTCCATCCTTTTGACCATGGCAGAAATCTGCCTCAAACGCGATGGATTTCAGGCATCCCGAAGAATCCTGCACCGCACATTTCAAATCTGTGCCAGGGCCTATCCCGGAACCATCGCCTTCCTGGCATCTCACATCGCATTTCAGATGCTCCAGCAGGGGAACTTCCTCGCCGCCAGAGAACATCTTTCCCTGGCGATCCGCATGTCCAACGGAGATGCACAGCGCCGCCTCGTGATGCAGTTGCTGGAACTGGAAGGCGACAGCAACATCCCCTACGTCTTCCGCAGCGCTTACCCTTTGCTGACCATCTCCTGCAGCGAAGAAGCGGCTCAGCAGGATAGCCGAGCTCGAAAGCTCAGCGTCCTCGGTTGCTGGGAACCAGCATCCATCCTCTACAACCGGCTCGCCGACTCCTTCCCGCGAGAAGGCGCCGTCTGGTACAATCTCGGCTTGTGCCAGCTGTGGGACGGTCGCCTTTCAGAAGCTGCGTCGTCTCTGCACCATGCGGCATCTTTGCTGTCTGACCAGGATGCGGCCACAGAAGCCGAAGTTCTGGCGCAGCAAATTGATCTCCAGCTCTCCGAAGAACGACTCTGGCTCAACTCGGTCGAACTTAAAGTGCAGTCCATCTCTGAAGTCGTCTCTCGACTCTCTGAGCACCCGGCTCTGCGGCCTTCCCCCTCGCATGACCACTCCCAGTGCGATCACACACCCGGAACTGCTCATGCTGCAGAAATGGTGCTGCTGAAGTCAGAAACTCCGGATAGCGAGATTCAGCACGCCTCACAACTCGCAGAATCTCTGGCCGATATCGACGTATTCGACGTCACGGATCCTGACGAAGCTGCCGAGGCTGGGATTCAAAACCCCTATATTGTGATCGCATCATCCAGTGACATGATCGACACTGCCGTCGTGAAAGTCCGCGAGATCCTCGGTGAACTGATCCTGACTCGTGTGGATGAAGAAAAGCGTGAGGCCTTTAATCCCGAGCCACTTCAGGCAAAACCGTTTGATCGCCGCTATGTACTACCGAAGGGCATGTCTCAGCGCAAGTTCCGCCAACTGCTCATTGAAATTTCCACGAAACCCGTCGAAGAATGGCTCCACCTGCCACAGATGGTTCTCGGCGGTAAGTCAGCCCTGGAAGCCGCCGGAGATGCAACACTGCAGACCAAACTTGCGGCCAGCCTGATCGTCATGCAGGGCCTCGCTCTGAAACGCGATCTTTCTCCGGATCTTGCAGCCCTCAGAACCCGATTGCAACTTCCTCCCCGAGGTCCATTGCAGATCGCTGCGACAAGTACCATTGCCGCAATTCCCTGCACCAGTCTCGAACGACTTCAGATCGACGAACTTTCGGTCAATCAGGTAGTGGAATTTGCCAACCGCGCCAGCCTCCTCGGTATGAAGGACCTGCTCCGCAGCGCTCTTCTGCGGATTCTGGACAACGATGAGATTCTGGAAGCCTTCGGTGCTCAACGTGCCTGCCTGCTGAACGCGGCGATCGCCAGAGCTAACGACGAATGCGATCTTTGTTTCGCAATGCTCGACAAAGCCCGGACCAAAGTCCCCGCTGGTTCAGAAGGTTTCCGGAATCGTCTTGAGCTCGACGTCCGCGAACTTTCCTACCGGCTTGATGATCCTCAGGATCCGGCTCTGCGATCCCTGCTTCGCAAAATCCGTGATCAGTATCTGCACAAGGTCCCGGAATTGGGCGACATCATCGCCGATCAACTCCGTACCTTCCACTGCGAATACCTGCTGGCAGAACTTGAGGCGTCTGGCTCAATCGCACCAGCCTCCACAAGTGCTCTCTGGACACCCGGGTCTGATGCCCCGGCAAACACCGCAGGATCTCTCTGGCTACCAGGTCAGTCCTGATCTTCGAATTGACAACGCCGCCGGTATCCTTGCTCGACAAGGTACCGGCGGCCCTCATTTTTCCGCTCCGGCTGTCTCGTCCTGATCCGACAAGGTCAGACGGACGGCCAACACCCGTGACAAAGCCCACATGGTGGCGACTCAGGGCAGGGGACTCCTCCCTGCAACGTCATGTATCTGGACAATGCCGCAACCAGCTTTCCTCGCCCCGACTGCGTTCACACCGCTGTGGCCGAGTGGATGCGTTCCGACGCCTGTGCCGGCCGTGGTTCCCATGCCGGATCCATGGCTGCATCCTCACTGCTTCAACAATGCCGCACCCAGGTCGCGAGACTCCTGGATGTCCCGTCCCCATCTCAGGTGGTCTTCACCTCCAACTGCACCGACAGCCTCAATACTGTGCTGCTCGGACTCCTGAAACCAGGCGAGCATGTTCTGGCAACGATGCTCGATCACAATTCGGTACTTCGTCCACTGGAATTCCTCAGACAACAGCGAAACGTGCATCCGCACATTGTTCCCTTTGATCCAGTTTCCAGCCTGCTGGATGCCGACGCGTTTCAAAAAGTGCTCCGCGATTTCCCTATCCGACTCACGATCCTTAACCATGCCTCCAATGTCACCGGGCGTGTTCAGGATGTGCAACTGCTGACCTCCATCGCTCACAAATATGGCTCACTCGTGCTCCTGGATGCTGCTCAGACAGCCGGCCATCATGACTGCCACATGAATTTCCTCGGTGTGGATTTCCTTGCCACCGCCGGACACAAGGGAATTCCCGGCCCCCTGGGCACAGGCCTGCTCTGCTTTCGAACAGGTGCCGACTCCCAGGTTCTGCCTTTGAAATTCGGTGGCACCGGAACTGCCAGTGAATCCCTGCAACAACCCGAGTCCACTCCCGAAAAGTTCGAATCCGGAAATCTGAATGTCCCGGGAATTGCCGGCCTGAATGCCGCCGTCAACTGGGTCCAGTCGGAAACACCCGCCCGAATTCAGCAACACATCTCCGGACTCACGGAACTGCTGCTGAACGGCCTGAGTACGGTCCCCGGACTTCGCCTGCTGACCCCGATGACGCCGCGGCATCTCTGCGGGCTCGTCTCCTTTACCATCGCAGGCATCGACTGCAGAGAAGTCGCCACGATCCTGGATCAGTCCTTTGATATTCAGTGCCGTGCCGGACTGCACTGCGCTCCTCTGGCTCACCAGGGACTGGGTACCTTGCAGGCCGGCGGTGCCGTTCGCTTCAGCCCTGGTCCTTTTAACACGACAGCAGACATTCAGAACGCCATTGAAGCAGTGTCGGCAATCGCCAGCGAAGTGCGTTGAAATTTCGCAGTCCGCAGTCCACTGTCTGGCGAAATTGCCCCTCCATTCCGCGATTTGCAGAACCATCAGTCCCCCTGTTCCGCAGAAAAGATCACGACGATGCCTTTCCTGTATCTGCCTGCCCTGATCTTAATTACCCTCGGATACTGGGGACTTTTTACGCTGATTCAGGTTCTTAATCTCTGTAGTCTTGCAGCCGGACTGCTGATGCTGCCCGGAAACTGGTTCATGGTGCTCACGCTGGCACTGTTTGTCGGTTGCACCCACTTCGAACACGGCCCTGGCTGGACAGTGGTGGCACTTTCTGTGCTGCTGGCAGGCATAGGCGAAGTTCTGGAAACACTGCTGGGGTCGGCAGCCGCCGCAAAAAAAGGGGCCAGTCGGCGTGCCATGCTGCTGTCACTGGCAGCATCCATTGCAGGCGGATTGCTGGGCACTGCAATTTTACCCATTCCCTTCATCGGCAGTATTCTGGGCGCTGTCGCCGGTGCTGCTGCAGGAGCTTTTGCCGGTGCATGGGTGGGCGAGGCATGGATTGGCACCGACCCCGCCCGACGCAAAGAAATCGGTACCGCCGCCATGAAGGGACGGCTTACCGGTATGGCGGCCAAACTGCTGATCGGGATGATGATCTTTTTTCTGCAGCTGGCCAGCTTCCTGCTGTGAATGTCTCGTCAGACCCTCTTAAAACTGCTGCCGGCCACGTAAGGCATCTGCCAGCATTTCACGATTCGCAAACTCCAGCACACTGCCCGAGGCTATCCCTCGCGCCAAACGCGTGATTCGCACGGAATCGTTCTGAAGCATATTCGTAATAAACAAGGCCGTACCATCCCCTTCCAGCGTCGGATTCGTGGCCATGACAACTTCCGTAATCCCCTGCTTCCGGATGCGATGCACCAGCTGCTGAATGGTCAGATCTTCCGGCCCCACTCCCTCCAGCGGAGCAATCCGGCCACCAAGAACATGATAGAGCCCGCCCCAGGCCCCTGAAGATTCCAGAGCCACCACATCTTTTGGCTGCTCCACCACACACACCACATGCTGGTCGCGTCTGGTATCCCGACAAATTCGGCAGACCGGATCTTCTGTCAGGTTGAAACAAATCGAACAGCGTTTCACGGAGTTTTTCACTTCGCGAATCGCATCCGCCAGTGCGCCGGCTTCGCCCGGAGTTGCAGACAGAATGTAGTTGGCAAGTCGCTCGGCCGATTTACGACCAATACCCGGTAAACGCCCAAACTCATCGATCAGCCGAGCCACAGCGGGGCCATACGGGTGCTCCTGCTGTTCCTGTCGCAGTTTGCTCATCTGAAAACTTCCTTTCATCCAGATTTCTGATTCTCTGCCCGAGTCGCATTTCCGAATTTGTCGGAAATTCCGCCCGCCAGCGTCCCTGTTCGTCGTCCGGCGAACAGCCTTTCATCCCTCCTGCGGCCAACTTTGTCCACTTCCCGGACAGATCACCGCAGACCGCTGTCAAACCGCTTCAGCCTAAGCCCAGTCGATTGAAGGCATCCTGCATGCCCGGAATCTTCAGTTCTTCCGCCAACTTCGCCATCTCCGCCGCAGCAAGATCCCGCGCTTTCAGCATGGCTGAATTGAATGCGTCCTGAGTCAACTGCTGAATCAAAGCCTGATTCTTTGCTTCAATCAGCCACTGATGAATCACCACAGCGCGGACCTGAAAGTCCCCACTCATTCGAACCAGAACCGCATCACCGCCGCCGTTGCCTTCAACTTCCATGCGGCTGATACGCTCTTTCATTTCGGCCATCTTCCCCTGAAGATCGCCCGCCTGACGAGCCATGTTGGCCATATTAGCCAGGTTTTTTAGTCCATCAAACATCTCAAAATCCTGAGTCACGAACCTGGGTCACTGACACTCTGTCCCGGTGTCCCTCGAAAAACTCGCCCGCTGACAAAACTCGCCCGCCGTACAGGATCGCAAACCTTCCACGTCAGGCTTCCGACTCCTCCACACGGACCACCGGCGCTTTGGTCACTTTCACAACCGTCGCACCAAATGCTTCCACCACTCTTCGAACAAATGGATCCTTCGACGCATCCACTTCGCCGATCATATTCGACTGAGGAACTTCTGGTGCCTCACGCCTTGTCTCTTTGCCCTGTCGCGCTGGGGGCGTGCGAGCGGCAGCATCGCGACCCGCTTTCCCCTCGGGCGGACGCTGCTCTCCAACGGCCGCTGACTCCTCAGGCCTTGAGTCCGAATCCGTCTTCCGATTCACCGGCATTAACCGCAGCCCAACCGCCACAACCTTGCCCGTCAGCCGCAGAATCTCCGATTCCATCTTTGTTCGATTGTCCGGAGCGTCCAGGGCCTTCTTCGCGAAATCTGCATCCTGATCCAGCAGAATCTCCAGACGCGAAGGCGTTACCAGTGTCATCCCCCGCGCGTTCTTCAGTCCCGCTGCAGCCGCCAGTCCCGCCGTTCGAATCAGCTCTTTCAACAACGGACCACAGTTTGCCTCGGTCAATTCCAGTATCGGGGCCACACTGCCTTCAGATGCCAAAACCTTCGCGGCTTCCGCATGCTCGTGTGCATTCCCGGCGACAACAGATTTCGCGCCAACGGCCGCCGCACTGCCTGCCAGATTTTTGGTGATGTCTGACGCCGAAACGGGTTCATTGTTGACAACCAACACTGCCGCTGCCTGGGATTCCACTGCCCCGGGGACGCTTCCTGTCAGCCCATCACTGTTTTTTTTTTCGACAGTCGTTGTACCGGATACTGCAGCCGCGGCTGTTGTCGCCCCAGCCACTGCCGCAGGAGCAGCCCCTGCACTAACTGCACCCGCCGGCAGTTCAGGCAATCGTCCTGACAACAGGTCACTCAGAGCAGTCAGGTTCTCCAGGAGACTCAACTGAACCATCGCCATTTCCAGCACCGTTCGAGCGAACGTGCTGCGAAACATCTGCGACTTTCCGTCAGCCAGAATCTGAAATGCAGCCATGATGGAATGCATCCCCAGCCGCTGCCCATGCGCCCTCAGCGTGTCCCGGTGACGCGTTGCCACACTGCACAACGCCAGTCCGGCACTGCCTGACAAGGTGACCATCAGGTCGCGTACATATCCGATGCACTGATCCATCAGTTCGCCCGGCTGAACACCTGCCACAAAACACATGTCCAGCAACGACAGAACTTCCCCGGGTCGATGCTCTACAATCGCGGTGAATATTTCCACAAGCCGCTCATCACCGGCAGTTCCCAGCATTCGATGCACATCGTCTGCCGTCACTGTGCCATCACTGAAGGCCAGCAACTGGTCAAACAGCGACTGACTGTCCCGCATCGAACCCCGCGCTCGACGCGAAACAAGCTCCAGTGCGTCCTCGGCAACTTCAAAGCCTTCCGCCTTTGCAATCTCCCGCAGCCGATCGGCAATCGAGGTCTCATTGATGCTGGAAAAGTCAAACCTCTGGCAACGCGACAAAATCGTGTCCGGTACCTTATTTGGCTCTGTGGTACAAAAGACAAACTTTACATTCGGAGGCGGCTCTTCCAGCGTTTTCAGCAACGCATTGAAGGCCTCACGCGTCAGCATGTGAACTTCGTCGATGATGTAGACTTTGAACTGCGTCCGCATCGACCGCACACCCACGTTGGCCCGCAGTGAGCGAATATCGTCGATCCCGCGATTTGAGGCCCCGTCGATTTCCAGCACATCGACGTCGTTCCCCGCCGAAATTCCATTGCAGATTTCACACTGATTGCACGGCACACCGTCCACAACGTTCGGACAGTTCAAGGCCTTCGCCAGAATTCGGGCCGTTGACGTTTTGCCAACCCCTCGAGCCCCGGTGAACATATAGGCATGCGCGACTCGCCCCGCCCGTATCGCATTGCGCAACGCTCGCGCAACGTGATCCTGCCCCACGACATCGTCAAAAGCCTGCGGACGAAATCGGCGTGCTAATACTGTATAATGAGATCCTGCTGCAGACACCCGGTTCTCCAGGATAAGCCCGGACCAATCAGAACGCTGATCGCCCCAATTGGTTTTCTTTTGACAATCCACTAACGACTAAACACTCACACCGACGCCCCAGTTTCAACGGCACACTATTTCAACGGTACGCCACTTCAACGGTACGCCACTTGACTGACACAGGCTCACGATTATTGAACCAGCAGAAATCCACTTCCTGCAACCCCGTTTTCAACATGGGAACATGTGCTGCGTTGCTCAGGATTCTAGATTGCTTTGCCAGCCGGTTCCATCGACTGACACCCCCCGAATGCCAAAGTTGCGAGGTCCGGACACAAAACCCGCTGCCCCACACCCTGACTGGACCGCACTATTCCGTTCCGCCAACCTCGTTCATGTCCAACTGCTTCATTTTACGGTACAGGTTCGAACGGTGAAGCTGCAGTAATTCCGCAGCGTCCGTCATGTTCCCGGTCACGTGTTTCACACAACGGCGAATAAAATCCCGCTGAAATTCCCGCGTCGCCTCTTCAAGGCCAAGATCCAGCGCCGGCCGTTTCCCGGATTCCGCTTCGGGATTCAAAATGAACGACAAATCCTCCGCTTCCACCCGCTCCCCGGGACACAGAAACGCCAGTCGCTCCATCAGATTCCTCAACTCACGAATATTTCCGGGCCAGGGATGAGCCTGCAACCGACGACGAGCGTCCTGAGATAACGGCAACTGCGGTCGTCTCGCCTGCCCCGAAAATCGTTTTAGAAAAAACTCCGCCAGCAGCAAAATGTCTTCCGGTCGCTCTCGCAAAGGAGGCAGATCCAGAGTCACCACTCCCAGACGGTAGTAAAGATCTTCCCGAAATTTGCGTGCCCGCACCGCTTCACCCAGATTCGCATTGGTGGCCGCCACAATCCGTACGTTCACCGGTATCAGCTGCGATCCACCCACACGCGTAATCACCTTCTGCTCCAGAACCCGCAGCAACTTTGCCTGACCACCCGGACTCATGTCGCCAATCTCGTCCAGAAACAAGGTTCCGCCGTCCGCCAGTTCAAACTTTCCCTGCCTCAACTCACGAGCGTCCGTGAAGGCCCCTCGCTCATGCCCAAACAACTCACTCTCCAGAAGCGATTCCGTCAACGCCGCACAATTCACGGCCACAAACGGACACCCCGCTCGGTTACCCTCATAGTGCAATGACTGGGCAACGACCTCTTTCCCCGTTCCACTCTCGCCCAGCACCAGGACCGGCAAATCTGTCGATGCCAGACGCCGTACCGTGTCCCGCAACGCCGACATCGCCGCACTCTCGCCCACCAGTGTGACGCCCCGCGTCACCCGCTCAGTCAGCTGGCTGTGACTGCGATGCAGCAGATTCTTCTCCTGAAGATTGCGAAGTGCCACGGTCGCCTGAGTCCCCAGAAGTGTCAGACACTCGACATCTTCAGGTGTAAACGGTCGACCGTCGTTCTGATTGATCCCCTGAAACGCTCCAATGACCTGCCCCGAACTGTCCCGCAACGGCACACACACCAGATTCCGCGTGCGATAACCACTCCGGCGGTCCACCTCCTGATTAAAACGCGGATCATCATAGACATCATCCACACAAATTGACTTCCCCGACCGCAGGGTCTCGCCCACAATGCCTTCACCCGCCGGCAGCCTCAGTGAGGCTCCTTTTACTCCCAGTGCCGGACGCGCTTCCACCTCGTTTCGCTCCCGGTTCCACAGAAAGATGCTGCTCCGATCACAGTGCAGCAGCCGCGTCGCCTCTTGCGCGATCAACTCCAGCAGCGGCGCCGCATCCTCGGCCTGCGACAGACGCGACGCTATCTCCAGCGTCGATCGCAATCGTTCCAGCTGACGACGTGATCGCTGGTCATGATCCACCAGTCCAATCGCCATCGATAATGTCCGACACACCAGCAATCCCGAATCCAGCAGGTCCTGGTCGGCAAATCGCCCCGATGTCACCAGCAAGTCCGCACCAGGGGTCCCCGCCGACAACGGAAAGGCGGTCAGGACACGCCCCTGTTCCGTTCGATGCAGTCCCGCCGCGCCACGCTCAAGGGCACCATCCCATAGCGTGATCGTTTTCACTCCGCCCGCCTGCTGACCGTGCTCAGCAATGATCTCCCAGTCCGGCACAGACGTACGACGAACCAGTGCAATCCACTGCACCGACAGCTCCGAAGCCACCTCGCTCAGGACCGTCCGAAGAAATCCCTCCATCGACGCACTCTGCACGGCGTCAGATAAAATTTTGCCCGTCAGCTGCATCAACGTGCCACTGGGCGTTGCAGGAGATAACAAGCTCGACTGCTGCGATGTCTTCCACTCCGTTGTTCCCAAGGTCCTCACTCCCTCTCGCCTCTGTCGCCACTCAGACCACGTCACCTCACGGGCTCAGCTGCCCTGAACCGCTCAAACACCGCTGCCCACGTTCCCCGAACAGACAGCCATCCTATTCGCGACAATGCCTCCCGCTGCGCCATCACCGGGACAAAGCACCGCGCCATCGGTCTGATTTGCACACAGCTTAACCGGTCGCGCTCAGAGGTCAACTCGAATTCTTGCGCGACGGTCTCTTCCCTGAAGTCGCATCGTCTTCCCGCAGAGACGTACTTCCACGTAACAGGCAACGAGTGCGGTTCACACTGGCAGTTCGAAACGCTGGTAAGACGGGCGGCCTCGGGGATTTCCTTTGTCAGCGTGACGAGTGGCCGTGCTCCGATCGGCAGCGAGGAAAAAATGTTGTGCACGTTTTGCAGAGCAAAACACGACTTTGGCTCAGGGGGTCAATACGATCTGCCAGACCGAGCGAACGCCAAATTCCAACTCTACCGTCGAGTCAACAAGCGGTCGATCACGACCGCCGTCTCGCTCAGATCACCAAATAAATGATCCGGAAGATGTGGCTGCAATTCTTCAGCAGTATAGACGCCCGTCGCTACCGCCACGGCTCGCGCGTCAATGGCCCGCGCGCAACGAATGTCCGCTGGCGTATCTCCAATCACCACCGCATCCGCTCCCGGCACCGCCCGCTGTAACTCGTCTGAAACGGTACGAAGAGCATGATGTGCGACATCATCCCGATGGGCATGATGGTCGCCGTAACCACCGCTCGCAAAAAACTGATCAATCCCGAAATGCCGCAGCTTGATCCATGCCCCCTCGGCATAATTCCCGGTCAGCAAACTTAAATGCACGTCCGACCGCTCCGACAACTGCTCCAACAATTCACGAACGCCCGGCAACAAGCCCCCGGGCAATCGCCGAAGACAGTCAGGCAGCCGGTCCAGATACGCCCGCATAAATCGCTGACGCTGGTCGTCCATTAACGGAATCCCGTACTTGACGAAAATCTCGTTCTCGATCCCCCGGTCCGTCCGCCCCGCCGTCAAAATGTTTTCGAACGGAAGGGTCAGTCGAAACTCCTCGACCAACGCCAACTCCATAGCCTGCTGGCCAGCACCACCCGTGCTGAGCATCGTGCCGTCAATGTCGAAAAACAAAATATGCTCTGTCATCCCCGCACTCACTCCATCAGTCACAGACGTTCGGCCACGGACGCTGAATAAACCAGCCAAACAAACACCAGCACCCGATAATCGACGAACCCGCAGGCCCCGCCGGTGCGTCCGGTGACGTCATCCCCGTGCCTGACATCCGTGATGAAAACAGACGACTTTCAGGAAATGCCGGTGATGGTGTTGCGCTGCACACCACCATTCACCATTCACCCAGCTCCTGCTGCAACTCACACCAACGCTCTTCAACTTCTGCCAGTTCTTTGCCAACAGTTTCAATCTGAGTGTGCAGTTCCATGGCCTTTTTTGCGTCCGATGTCTTCATCATCTCTGCGGTCAACGCCTTTTTCTGATCGTCCAGACGCGCAATCGTTTTTTCCAGATTTCTCAGTGTCTTTCGCTGCTGATGCACGTCCCGCCCGGCACTGACCTTTTCGACTTTGGCACTGGCCCCCTTGCCCGCCGGCGCAGCTGCCATGCGATTCGCGGCACGCTCCCGCTCCCCCTCTTCGATTTCCTTATTCACGTAGTAAATGTAGTCGTCGTAGCTGCCGGAATAGTTTCGAACACGCCCGTCACGCACTTCAATAATGTTCGTCGCCACGCGACGCACAAAGTGACGATCATGGCTGGTAAACAGCACTGTTCCCTTGTACGACAGCAACGCTTCCGCCAGCGATTCCACCGTTTCCACGTCCAGATGGTTGCCAGGTTCGTCCAGCACCAGAATGTTGTAGGTCCCCAGCAACAAACCGGCCATGCAAAGTCGGGCTCGTTCGCCCCCGGACAGCACTCGAATAGGCTTTTTCGTATGACCATCACGGAACAGTAACGACCCCGCCACGGCCAGACATTCCTGAGTTGTCGTGCCGGGCTTCGCTTTATATTCCAGATACTCCAGCACCGTCTTTTCCTGTGGCAGGGTGCTGTAGACGTGCTGAGCATACACGCCCACTTCACATCCATACCCCCACTTCAGCTTTCCGGCCACCGGTTTCAGCGAATCCACCAGCGTCCGCAGGAAAGTGGTCTTGCCCTGACCGTTGTCCCCCACAATCGCCGCGCGCTGCCGATGTTCAATTTCCACATCGATGCCAGACACAACCGCATTGCCGTCGTATCCGATTGATACGTCCATACAACGCACACAGGGCCCCTGTCGAGGCTCGACGGCAGGTGGCCGGATATGCACGGTTGGCAGATCCACTTCGATTTCTTCCAGCGTCAGCCGATCCAGCTGCTTCTGCTTGGAACGCGCCTGACTGGCGCCCGTCGGCTTGGCTCGGTTCTTATCAATGAATCGCTGCAGCTGCTTTTGCTTCGCCAGAACCGCCGCATTCGTCCGTTCCGCACGCACCTTTTCTGATTCCAGATGATCCAGATACGTACCAATCGTGCCCGAAAACATCGTCAGGTTGCCACGGTTCAGCTCCAGCGTATGCGTACATGTGGATGTGAGGAATTCACGATCGTGCGAAACCACCAGACAGGCCGCCGGAAAATGCTTCAGGAAATGCTCCAGCAGAATCTGAGTTCTCAGGTCCAGAAAGTTTGTAGGCTCGTCCAGCATCAACAGATTCGGCTCGTGAAGCAGCAGGGCCGCCAATTTCACGCGAGTCTGCCAGCCCCCGGAAAGCCGCTTCACAGGCCCGGTCAGATAGTCGCCCTTCAATTCAAATTCAGACGCGACCTCGCCGCACTTCCAGTCCGGCTGTCCACTGTCCCGAATCAGAAAGTCCATGGCAGACTCGTCAGGAAGAAACGGATCATGCTGACGCAGATATCCAATCCGCAGGTGCGGCGATCGCGATACCTGGCCACTGTCCAGCTCCTCGTCGCCCAGCAAAACCCGCAACAGTGTCGATTTACCAGCCCCGTTGCGGCCAACAAAACCAACCTTGGTGTTTTCGTACAGAGTGACGCTGGCATCATCCAGCAACATCTGGTCCCCGTAACTTTTGACCGCGTCGGTCAACTGTATCAGTACTGACATGATTCCAGTGAAGATAGCGAAAGAAGGACACCGGGAAGAACCAAACCCCACAGCGGAGCCCGCGAATTCTTCGGACCGATTTCCGTAGGATAGCCGCAAGACCCCCTCCGGAGCAAAGTCACGGGCTCAGGAATACCCCGTTTCTGTGGTTCGCGGCCAGAAATCAACAAAAACTCCCCCGAAGAGCAGGGCAGAGTCGGACCGCCAGTGCCGGCGTGTTCATGGAAGCCCCACCGCTGGAACTCCACAAACTCTCTCTGTTACCACATCAGGTCACCCCGGAGCCACACGATCAAATCGACTTCCCCACACCCAGTCCGCCCCCGCGGCCAGAGGCTCAAAAGCTACGCGGCCGGCTTCCCATCGCCGCGTCCCGCTGAACACCAACTGCTGTCTGAGCTTCCTCGGGCGTAAAACACAGCAACGGTCGCAAACAATCACTCCAGACGCGGTTTGCGCCGCGTCGCTTTATGGTCCGAACGCACTTTTTTCTCCTGCAGCCGCCGCCGCTGGGCGCCCCGCGAGGGCTGCGAAGGCTTCCGTTTTACCGGTGCTGCAACAACCGATGTAATCATTTCCACCAGTCGCTGGCGACAGTCTTCAATATTTCGCGGCTGGTCACGATATCGCTGGCTGGAAATCTGCAGCTCTCCATCCCCGGAGATGCGCTTGCCAAATTTCGCAACAAAACGATCACGCACTTCCCCAGGAAGCGCCTTCGACTCCTGAAAAGACCAGGTCAAAATGGCTTTGGAGTTCACCTTGTTCACGTTCTGACCCCCGGGACCGCTGCTTCTGGTAAAGGCCATCTGCAGCTCCTGCTCGGGAATCTGTATTCGCTGGGTCACGATCAACACGCAAGAGTCCTTACCAAACCAGGAGATGATCTCTGGCGGCATTCTATGGCGAACGGGAATCAGAAGCGAATAGTGCGCCCAACTTCCAGTGGCATCTCCCAAACAGAGTCCAGCCGACTGGAGCCACCACCTTCGTCCGGAAAATCCAAATGCGAAAATTCCGCGATCTCTCCCCGATCTGCCTGCTGCTCGACGTCTTTGTCCGGAATGACCAGAATTCCCGGACACCGAACCGCGTTGCCACGCACCTGAACAATCAGCTCCGGCCAGGCACTGGATAACGTCAGCGGTTCCATTCCCTTTTCAGTCACCAGAATCGTATCGCCCGGCATGGCCGCTGCCACAGTAGGATGCCAGTAGATCGGAACAGGGGCCGTCAGCAAATACTCCGAAGACGGCGTCAGCTGGTGCTCCGGAAAACGATACCCCAAGACATCAGCCTGATCACTCAGCTGCCATTCGGAGGGCATCCCGAACTTTTCATAAATTCGCTGAACGCGCGGCCAGATCGCATTGAGCGGTTGACCATTCGCTGAGAAAAACATGCCCGTGGCATGCATCAGGACGGCCTTCTGATGCGCTTCACGCAATGACTGCGGAATGGTTCCGCAGCACACGGTCCGATGTACCGCCACATGCAGTCCCCAGCGTCTGGCTACACAGGCCACACTCGCAAAATGTTCTACCGGGTCTTCACCAAAGGTCCAGTGTCGGTACCGCTCATTTCTTCCGTCGGCTGCCACCTGAATGCGCAGCGGCGTCACGGTGCGACGGTACAGTCGGTGGCTGAGCTCTCCGGCAATCGCCGCTTCAGTGACTCCACGACGCACATGGCCACAGGTGACTTCCACGGCATGCACAAGCACTTGCGCCAGTCGCCGAAGTCGGTCCGTTTCCAGTTCTGTCAAAGGAAGCCGAATCTGGGCGATCTGTCGAGTCGCCGGTCGCGTTCCCTCAAAGCCGGAATCACTCAGCACTCGACGCCCCCGACACAAATCACTCACCAGCGCACTGTGGGGCTGAAACCACTCCCGATGCTTAAGCTGAAAACCCAGTCCGAAGGCGTCGCGTTCAAACAACTGCGTGGCATCAACTGCATTCGTGGCAAACAGACGCGCGTCGTCTGTCACAAACACGCTGGTCTGACATCCCTCGGCATTGCTGCGACTAAGATCTGCGCCGCCACTGATCCACGCCAGACTGGACGGATCCTGAAGCAGCAGAGCCTCGCTGTCCGTCGACTTCAGCAGGGCCCTTACTCGGCGATGCTTCTCTTCCACGTCAGCCAGACGCAGGGCATCCTGAACCAGACATCGCTGCGAGACAGAATCGCCCTGAAATTCCGGAAGCATGCGAGTGATTCCCTGCGGAACGGAAAACGCCGCGAGACAGCTCCGCGGAACCCCGTGGATTATGAACGGCAGCCCGGAGGGAATCATCAAAAAAAGGAAAAAATGGGGGCTCCCTGCGAGCAGAACCGCAAATTTTCACGGAAAAAGTGGACTGCAGCGCCTGCATCCACCCACTACGGCCGGTCATACTCGATTTCCCGGCCAGTTGGCCCGTCAATGACACGCCCCGACTGAAAGACCGTCGTTCCATGAACCAGCGTCCGCACCGGCCAACCCGTCAGCGTTGTCCCATGCCATGGCGACCAACCAGACTTCGTCAACTGATTCTCATTGAAGATGGTCTCTGACCGCTTTAGATCCACCAGAACAAGGTCGGCATCATACCCGACCCGAATGGCCCCCTTGTTCTTCAGACTCCAAACCCGCGCCGGCGCTTCACACATCCACGAAACCACCTGAGAAAGAGTACATCGCCCCAGTGCGACCTGGTTCAACATCAGGGCCAGCGAGTTTTCCACGGCTGGAAGTCCTGACGGTGACTTCGGATACGGCTGACGCTTTTCCTCCAGAGTATGCGGTGCATGATCCGTGGCAACCACCTCCAGCGTTCCATCCAGCAGTCCCTGCCAGACAGCCTGAGTATCTGCGAGGGATTTGATGGAGGGATTCATCTGAATCAGTGATCCCAGTCGCGGATAGTCATCGACGCTGAAGAACAGGTGGTGCGGACAGGCTTCCGCCGTGATCAAATTACTGGTGCCCCGGAGAAACTCGACTTCTTCCGCTGTGGAGACGTGCAGCACGTGAAAGCGATGCCGGTGGCGTTCTGCCAGATCCACGGCACGACGCGTTGCAATGATGGCCGCCCGATTGTCCCGAACCCGACTATGATCCGCATAGTCCTGCCCGCCACCAATCGCCGCGGCATTCGCCCGAACCGTGCTTTCATCTTCACAGTGCGCACAGATCGGGAGACTGGTTTCCGCAAAGATCCGCTCCAGTGCCTGCTGATCATCGACCAGAAGATCCCCTGTACTGGACCCGATGAAGATCTTGATTCCCGGCGTTCGCTTCGCACATTTCAGTTCCTCCAGATTTCCTGGAGTCGCCCCAATGTAGAATCCATAGTTCACAATACACTTTGATGCAGCCAGCGCAAGTTTGTCGTGAAGAGCCGCGACAGAGGTTGTGGTGGGCTTTGTATTGGGCATCTCCAGAAATGACGTGACGCCACCCTTTGCACAGGCGCGCGTTGCCGTCAGCAAGTCCTCTTTGTGAGTCAGCCCTGGTTCACGAAAGTGAACCTGATCATCAATCACTCCCGGCAGCAGATGCAAACCGGTAGCATCGATGATTTCATCAGCCCGAGACGAATCCGGTGCGTCAATGCTGACAATCCGACCATCTTCAAGCAGAATGGCAGACTGTCGGATACCATCCGGAAATACAACCTGCGCATCTCGAATCAGCGTTTTCATAATGTCTCGTGTCCAATCTTCGTCCCGAGCCCGGGCCCGCGCGTCATCACAATGGCAGTTGATAAAAGCTTGCTGCCGTCTGGCCAAAAATCTGCGATTCTTCGGATACTGTGATCGGCCCCAGTACTTCCTTCAAAGCAGCAACGACGTCCTCATAGGAAGCAGCCAGTTCACACACCGGCCAGTCACTGCCAAACAGGCAACGAGCGGGCCCGAATGCCTCAAGGGCCGTTTCCACGAAGGGTTTCAGGTCGGCCGGCTTCCAGCTCTTCCAGTCAGCCTCAGTCACCATTCCACTGAGCTTGCAGTAAAGGTTGGGGTACTGTGCTGCCTGCAACAGATCCGCCCTCCACGAGTCCAGTTTCTGCTCTCGGATCTTTGGCTTGGACAGGTGATCAATCACCATCGGTAAATCCGGCAGCATCTGAGCTAGGGTGGTGGCGTGACGCAGATGCTGAGTGTAAAAGAGCAGGTCGAAAGGAACCCCGTGTTTCTGCAGAACCTTTAAACCTCTTACCACATCCGGCCGGACAATGAAGTTGTCGTCAGGCTCGCCCTGCGTAATATGACGCACTCCCACAAACTTCGGATGCTGCAGAAATTCACTCAACTGGTCCTCAACGTCGTCTGCTGCCAAATCCACCCAGCCAACAACGCCGGCAATAAACGGATTCTCTTCTGCCAGATTTAACGCCCAGCGGTTTTCCTCCAACGTGTGCTGCGTCTGCACAAAAACAGAACGCTCCACCCCGGCAGCCTGCATGTGAGGCAACAGGTCCCGCGGCAGATAGTCGCGACAAATCGGCCGATGCTGCTCTTCGTAAAGCCAGCCATACTCAAATGGCAGGTCAAGCTTCCAGAAGTGCTGATGCGAATCAATCACCAAGAGCCTTCCCCTTCAGGTCATCCGAAATTTCTACGCTGTGCAGGGCAAAGGCCCGTTGTCGGAAATATCCTGCAATTTGCAGGTCCATCAATAGAAAAACAAAACCACCCGAATGTCAACAATTCTGGCAAATTCCCGGCCTGCTGGAAACCGAGAACAATCGAAGCGATGTATCGGGATTTTCGAAAGCCGCCGTCAGTTGAGATACAAAAACAGCCGATCGAATGCGGACGTGGTTATACCCAACTGCAGGCCATTGGGTCAGGGGCCGAGTCCCCCATTTAACCCAAACTTCCCGGATTTTAAAATCGCAGAGAATTTGCAGGACTATCGTTTGGCATTGGGCCCGATTGATACGATCGCCTATGCCGGATGAATACCTCGCCAAAACCCGAGAGCTTTTCCGGGTAGATTTCA
>CAIQIE010000232.1 GCA_903871805.1 uncultured Planctomycetaceae bacterium
AATCACACATTGGTGGGCAGGCGTCGATTTCCATGGTCCTGGCTCAAAGACCGTAGTCGATGGCTGCGATCTATGGCCGCTGTTTCCTGCAATGGCAGATCCTAAACAAATCGAAGTCCGCTCCGGGAACCGCACTGCCTCCTGTCCTAAAAATCCCGTTCTCATGTCGAAGCGAGCGAAAGATTCCAAAGCCCATTAAGTCGGCAGGCCCCACCTGCGGCGACACCGAAACGAGTGACAACGAAATCAGCTGGAACGGTCTGACTCACCGCTGATCGGTCTGCAAAAAAGCCAGCAGGTCAGCCAAATCCTGCGAACTTAGCAGCGTCAGGATGCCATTGGGCATCGGCGACACGCTGGAGGGATAGATTTGCTGAATCGCTGGTCGGGCGATGTGGGTTATCTTTTGCGCCTCCGTGGCAATCATCAGCTCGTCCGCGTTTTCGCCCTTGATGATCCCGCTGATAACTCTTCCGTCGTCCAGCTCTGCAGAGACGGGCTCGTATCCCCGGACGATACTGGCACTGGGATAGATGATGGCTTCGAGCAAATCGCGACGGTTCCGGGCCCGACCGATATTTGTCAGGTCAGGCCCCAGTGTACCACCGCCGTAGCCAAGTTTATGACACGTGTTGCAGGCAGCCTTTCTACTCATAAACACCTCGTGTCCCCGGCGAACGTCACCTTCCGGAAGAGCCGCAAGGGTTTTCTCAAGCACTGCTGTCTGCTCTTCAAGCCCGGCATTCAGGATCTTCAACAGTGACTTTCCGGAGGTCTGAACTGTTTCCGGATACTTCGCCAGCAGCGATTGAACGAGGTCCGTTCGAAGTCCCTGTAGTCCCTTTGAATTCATGAGCAAGGATACCAGCTTGTTACCGATCGGCTCCGATGGAAACTTCTCAAACGCTGGCAACAGCTTCGGTAACTCCATGGGCCCGGTAGCAGGCACGGACTCTAACAAGAGCACTACCTGTGACTCGGTCAGAGAAGACGAAGCGAGTCGATTGGCGGCGATACTGCGTTGTTCAAGCCCCATTTCAGAAACGAGGGTGTTTTGCAGCAGCGCAAACGCCGCATCATCCAGCGTCAGTCCTGCGCCTGCGGCATCCAGCGCCGCCAGCCGAAGATCCTCTGAAACAACAGGTGCTGAACCGATCCGGGCCAGTTGTCCTCTGAGTTCGCCGTGGCCATCTTTTGGCAATGGCAAACGCTGGGCAACCTGAATCAGAGATCTCAGTTCTGTCTCCTTCGCGGTCCCGAGCTGCTCGGCAATCGCATCCAGCCATGCAACCGGAACGGTGGTTAGTCCGCAGTCTGCGATAGCCTGCAGGGCAATCCTCTGCGAAGCGGGGGATTCCGCTGCCTTCAGTGTCTGCAGCAGCAGGACCTGGATTGCCGGGGCAGAGCTGAGGCTGGACAGCAGCTCTGCCATTTGTGCCTGTTGTGCCTCCGGGAGTTGCCCGGCAACCTGCAGTCGTTTGCTGAAGTACAGGGCCAGTGCGTCGCCCCAGTCCGGATGCTGAGCCATAATCCAGGCCGCAGTGCTTCGAACAGCAGAACCGGGGTGCTCCATGTAAGGAATCACGTCGCTCGGGTTCAATCCGCCTTCAGGCATCTGATCCAAAGCAACCAACGATGCTCTAATCACGCTGGAAACAGAAGAATTCAGGCCGCGGCGAGTCTGTGCGGCAGCTGCTGTTTCAATCAACGCATAGATTAATGCATGCTCGCGAATCCGCAATGCGGCGCTTGCCGGGGCGCCGGTCGCGTCAACGTTTCCCACCGGCAGGTCTGCAATGATCTCCAGAATCGCTGGAATGGCCAGTGCCTGCTTCATTCTTCCAATAGCTTCCATGGCGGCTCGCGCTGGCCCGGCTTCATCGCCCTGAGCGATGTGCAGCAGATTTGGAAGGGCGGCGGCGTGCCTTTTCAGGCCTGTCACATGGGCTGCGGCCTGTCGCACACTCGGGTCAGCATCAGCGAGGCCTTCCGCGGCAACGGCAGCAGCTTCCGGGACGTCAATCCCAGACAGTGTCCAGATCGCGTTGCGTCTCGCCAAAGTTGAATTCTGAGGTCCCAGAAGGGCTTTCAGTGCCGGCACTGCTTTCGCACCCAGGCGACGAAGTGTCAGCGTCGCGCGACGCTGAACAAACAGACGATGATCCGCAAGAGCTTGTGAGAGTGTTACAGGATTGTCCTGGTCCCACGAAAGTGTCAGTCCCAACGCATCGTCTGGCGGCGTTACTCCCTTCCTGCGAATGCGATAAACAGCCCCCGGAACATCGGGTTTGGCCAGTTGTGACGTTGGACAACAGACTTTATACCAACCCCCGGTATCGACCACCAGAAGACTGCCATCAGCGTCCTCAAAGACATCTGTGGGGTGGAAGTCCGGGTGATCACAGGACAGCAGATCTGTATCTTCCGTACGATAGGTCGGACCGTCGGCAACCAGACGGTGCTGCACAACCTTATGCAGATTAAAATAGCAGGCAAACAACTGCTGATCATGATGTCCGCCGAAGAGCTGCTCACTGCCGGCAATCAGACCACAGGGAGCCGCCGCGCCCTGGTGAGTCAGCACCGGCATCACATCACCGGTCATCGGATGCGCGTAAATGGATGCGTGCTTTTTTCCGTAAACTCCACCGTAAACAGCATGAATCAATCCATCCCGTCGACCAGCTTCAGGATTCTGAAAAAATGTACAGCTAAGAAATCGCTCGCCATTCTTCAGAAAGGCCACATTGACCGGATTGTCCATTCCTCCGACGAGTACCGATTCAATCTGAGAACCATCCTGATGGGCTCGGAAAATATGAGACGACTGAGTCACCAGTTCCTGCCCATCCGACATTTGATGCCGCTGCTCTGCAAAGGCCCCTTTGCACCAGTAAAGTCGACCATCCAGACCCAGATAAGGACCGTGCAGGTCGTTACCACATCCTGTCAGCGTTTTGCCATCAAACCAGACTTCACGACGATCCGCGATACCGTCATCGTTGTCGTCTGTCAGCTTCCAGATTTCCGGCGGGGCAGCGACGTACAGTGAACCCTCGTGCCACAAACACCCCTCAGGAAACATCATGCGATCGGCAAATAGCGTACTCCGATCATAAACACCGTCTCCGTTGGTATCATCGAGCCGACGAATGCGGTGTGGCTTCTCAGCCAATTGCTGTTCGGCTCGCTCCGTCATTCCCCCGGAGTCTGTCACGTAGAGTCGGCCGCGCTCGTCCCGAGAAACTGCGATCGGACGCTCGGCCAGACTGGAATCCACCGCCAGCGAAACCTCGTAACCATCCGCCACCCGAAGCAGCCGATCTCCAATTTGAACGTCGTCTGCCTTCACTCGCCCAACGGTCAGCACAACAGTCAACAAGCTGAAACAACAAAGTGTCCGCATTTGTCAGACTCCGAGGTGATTACTCAACGTCGCTGAATCACACCAGCCGTTCCCACGGCAAAAAATCAGTTTAGCCATTGCGATGGCCGTTGGATATTGAAAACCCATCCGGAACAGCGACGTCATTTTCATTTCCGTCCGGGCGACAGATTTGTCCTGTTTTACAGATCTCCGGGGTGGTCTTCTCTGTCAGGTTGATACCCGCGGAAACTCACGCTTTTCCGGGCGACCCCTCGGACGGGCCCACCACATTCCTGGTTAACCGGACCCCGAAAACGGCGGTTCTATTATCGATCGTTTCGTTTTTCGATACGATGATCGACTGCACACTCCGCGCCATCCCTTTGTTATTCCGAATACGCTCCAGTCTGAAGCGTATCCGACCAGGTTTGAGAGAAATCGCCGATGCCCGTTGATAAGACCGGAGACCGCATTCGCCAGATGTTCAGCGAAATTGCTGGTCGCTACGACTTTATGAATCACTTCCTGTCTCTCGGTACGGATATCTATTGGAGGTGGAGAACGGTGCGTCTGGCTGGCTCCCTGAACAGTGCACCTATTCTCGATGTCTGCACCGGCACCGGTGACCTGGCTTTTGCCTTTCGCAAAAAACTGAACGGCTCCGCCTCTGTCTTCGCGACAGATTTTACCCATGGTATGCTCAAACTGGCGGAACAAAAACGCGACAGTCGGGATGTCATTTTTCTGGAGGCCGATACACTGGCACTCCCATTCCCCAGTGAGATGTTTCAGGTTGTCTCCGTCGCCTTTGGACTGCGTAATGTCTCCAACACCATCGCCGGACTGCGTGAAATGGCCCGCGTCTGCCAACCTGGGGGCAAGGTGCTGGTCCTCGAATTCTCTCTCCCCAACAACCGACTTCTCAGTCAGGTTTATCAATGGTATTTCCGTAATATCCTACCTCGATTAGGTCAGCTACTGGTTCGAAATCGACAGGCCGCGTACGAGTACCTGCCTCAGTCCGTCTCAGAATTTCCTTCCGGAAGCCAACTGACAGGACTCATGGAAGAAGCCGGACTTGTCAAGACGTCCTTCCATCCGCTCACAGGAGGTATCGCAACGGTCTATCTGGGGGAAAAGCCAGTCGCGCAATAACGTCCTGCCGCAGAGACGTCACTTCTTTAAGGGTGACTCAGGCCGCCCGTAACGACTAACTCGCTTTTCAGGATTTTGTCGCGCCATATTCTTTCCTGATCACTGCAAGTGCCCTACAACTCCCATTCTGCTGACATCAACATCTTCCCGCCGGTATTTTCTGCCCACGCGGTGTTGATAGGCGTCAAAAAGAATGGGCTCCTTATGCGCTTCTGCTCACCCCGCCCGATGCTTCTGTTTTTATTCAGCCTCATTCTGACGTCCGGATTCAACGTGCAGGCTCAGGAACAGAAGCAACAGGATGGGAATTCGTCGGTCCACGTTCTGGAAATCATTCCTGCAGCGAAGGTGCCTGAGTTTTCCGGGAACGATGCCTCTGCAAAATCCTTGTCTTCCCCATCCAGTATGGCTCCAGAATCAGAGATTGCTCCCTCCCGGTCACCCGTTGCAACGTTGGCCGCCGGCTTCAATCGTCAGGAATATCAGCGAGTCTACCGGTCGATTCCTTACAGTCGCGTTCAGTTTCGTGCGAATCCTAACTACCGACACGATTCCGCCATGGAAATTCTCACTGGGCATCCTCGCACGAAGACCACAGTTCACCACGAAGATCGATCCCCGATCAAAACAATCCCGGCACCGTCACGCCCATCACGTCTTCTTCCACCACTATCAGCCCGCGGCGGTTGGTTTGGTCTGCTTCCATGGCTGAACGCCTGGTAGTTTCCCGGCAACCACTGTCCGTGAATGTTGGAATTTCACTGGAGCAACCGCCCCTGCATCGGACAGGTGCTCCAGGTGTGCTCAGGTTCATTCCTGCATTCTTGCCGCTTCCGGTTTTCCCATCGCACGCACAATGAAATTGAACATGAGTGCGTTGTAATGCCCATTGACAATTCCATGGCGGGCTTTGGGATAAAACATCACATCAAACTGCTTGTTCGCCCCCTGCAGCGCATGCATCAGTTGAATGGCGTTTTCCGGATGAACATTATCGTCTTTCAATCCGTGGGACAGCAGTAATCGTCCCTTCAACTGGTTCGCTGCGGCAACAACAGAGGCTGTCCGGTAGCCATCGGGATTTTCTGCCGGCGTTGACATAAACCGTTCGGTATAAATGGTATCGTAATTGGCCCAGTCGGTAACCGGGGCCCCGGCAATTCCCGCGCACAGCTTGTCACAATGCGTCATCGCGTAGGCCGTAAAGTAGCCTCCATAGCTGTGACCATTCAATCCGATGCGGGATGCATCAGCCCAGGGCTGAGTCGCCAGCCAGTCACACAGAGACACAAGGTCCCGAGTTTCCTCGACCCCCAGTTTTTTCCACGCAATCCAGGCACTTTTCGCACCATAGCCACTGGCACTTCGGGGGTCCCATGTGATCACTACGATTCCCTGGTTGGCCAGCAGATGGTCTGCCAGTCGCGGATTCCAGGCATCTCGAACCTGCGGTGCATGCGGCCCCGCGTAGGTTCTCAGCCAGATCGGATAACGAACAGAGGGGTTAAAGTCGGGCGGCAGGACGAAGATGGCTCGTGTTGTCGAACCATCGGCCATCGGAACGTCTCGTTGCTCCACCTGACCAAACAAATAGCGATCGCTCGGGAGCGGTATTCGCTCTGACAGCACCCGAACTTCCTTCCCTGCATGGTCTCTCATGACAACTCTGGGTGCAAGAGTCATGCTGCTGGCGGTATCTGCGATCCATGAACCACCATGGCTGACGGAGGCTGTGTGCTGACCATCTTCCGGGGTCAAACGCTGCAGGGGAGCTGCCGGATCACTCAGTGACACTCGGTAAAGATTCTCTGCTATCCGGGAATCACGAGTTCCGGAAATCACAATGGACGATTCATCACGGCTGACAGCCAGCAGTTCCCGTACTTCCCATTCCCCGGTGGTGACCGCAGCGATAGAACTTCCATCGCTTGAAACTCGGTACAGATGCTTCCATCCCGTACGCTCGCTGAAGATCAGAAAGCTTCCGTCACGAAGAAAGTGAACATCCATGGGATTGTCAACCCAGGCTTCGGTTCTGTCTGTCAGCAATTTCCTGCTGACACCCGTCTGCCGGTCAGCGACAAGAACATCCAGCCACGTCTGAATTCGATTTTGTGCGTACCAGTAAACGGCCGAGCTGTCAGGCAGCCAATTGAAGTGCGCCAGTATGAAATCCTGCGGCGTGTAGGATTCGGTGGAAACCCATGTGGTCTTTGCATCCGCGACAGACACAATTCCCAGTCGAACAATCGGGTTGGTTTCTCCTGCTTTGGGAAAATGCTCGGCCTCAAAGGACTGCTGCACCGAGGTATGATCGCTGACGCGAAACTCAGGAACGGCAGTGTCATCAAACTGCTGATAGGCGATGAACTTCCCATCAGGACTCCATCGCCACGCCTGCCAGTTGCGATTGTAGACTTCTTCATAGTAGATCCAGTCCGCTCGTCCATTTCGAACAGTGGGACTGGCATCATGAGTCAACTGGCGTACCTTTCCCGTGTCAAAATCCGCTACCCACACGTCATTGCCCTGAACAAATCCCAGGGCATTTCCGGCCGGACTCAGTGCCGTCAGCTCAATCTCTGCCGGCACGCCCGAGACAATAGCCGTCTCAGCAGTCGTCAGTGATACGCGAATCAGCCGATCTCCCATGCGGAACACAGCCAGCAACTTGTCCGGCAGAAAATCCATCCATTCGCCGGCCGCCATTCGCCGCGCATCCGCCTCTGAAATCCCATCAATCGACCGCAGGGAAGAAAACACGCGGTCCTCGTCGTACCACGCGCTGCTGGTACCCGTTTTGGCATCGATTTTTCGCCAGCCCTCCGCTTCTCGCTGCAGGTACGATTCATCATCCAGCCACGTCAGGCGAACAGGAGTTGCTGGCGGAAGGGAGATTCGCTTTGCACCATAGACGTGATCCCACGTCAGCGGTTCCCGAGTCCCGCTGTCCTGAGCCACTGTCGACGGCAGCCTGGATCCCGAGAGCAACACAACGGCCAACAGAATCAAGCCCTGTGTGCGAATAAATCGCAGAGTCCGGCGTTGATCAGTCAGGGTTTTCAATGTCCACATAACAGCACTTTCCATACAGGACTCAAAAGCTCACAATCCGCGCACACTTCGTTCCGGAAGGCTTGCGGACAAACATCTTCGAATTTTCTCACCGACTGTCCAGAACACAGGTTGAGGAAAATCAGCGTTTGCAGCATTCAATTTTGGGTGAACAAACGGTAAAACAAGACGAATGCGTGGATGCCACGAGGCGGTTCCTCTCGTTTTCCTTTCAGAATCTCAATTCCCTGTAATATTCTGACCTGTATCCGGCATCCGGAAACACGCAGCATGGCTGCACGACGTGGCCATCCGGTTGAAAATGGAAGAGCAGAGCGATGGCAGCACCAGAATATCTAACCCTGCTGAAAAAAAGCGCTCTGCTGTCGCCTGCACAGTGGACCGTCGCGCTAGAGGTCTCCTCGCGCCACGATAGCTCCGACGCCATGTCTGCCGAACTTGTCCGACTCGGGCTGCTTACCACATGGCAGGCTGCACAGCTGCTGAAAGGCCAGACCGGATTTGTACTGCAGCATTATCGACTGCTGGAAGCCATTGGGCGCGGCGGGATGGGGCACGTGTTCAAAGCCATGGATAGTCGGGATTCCTCAATTGTCGCGATCAAGGTCATGTCGCGAAAGCTTTCCGCAAATCCTCATCTGGTCAATCGCTTCAAGCGTGAAATCCGCGCTTCCTCGCTGCTGAACAGCCCCCATATCGTCAGAACTCTGGATGCTGGCCGAGTCGGCAAAGTCGACTTCATGGTGATGGAATACGTCAATGGTGATCAGCTGGACGGGATCCTTGCCCGAATTCCCCTGATGCCCATCGCCATGGCCTGCGAAGTCATTCGCCAGGCAGCCCTCGGACTGCAGCATGCCCACGAACAGAAAATGGTACATCGCGATATCAAGCCCGGAAACCTGATGGTTGACTGGACCGGTGACGGTACCGGTGTCATCAAAATCATGGACATGGGACTGGTAAGGCTCAGCGAAGATCCCGAAGAACGCACCGCCGTGACTCGCGCCGGCCAGGTCATGGGTACCCCCGACTACATGTCGCCGGAACAGGGTTGGAATACGGCAGCTGTGGATATCCGATCCGACATCTACAGCCTCGGCTGTACCTTCTTTCGACTACTGACTACACGTGTTCCATTTCCTGGCGACAACCCCTTGCAGGTCCTGATGGCACGTTGCTCCCGGGATGCCCCCCTGGCAAGCTCAATTCGATCGGAAATCCCCGAACCCATCGATCTCATTGTGCAGAAGATGACGCTGCGGGATCCCGAGTCGCGTTTTCAGACTCCAGAAGAGGTCGCAGAGGTACTGAAACCCTTCAGCGCTGCGATCACAATCGAAGGCCTGCGCAAAAGGGCCAGAGAAGCCGGGATCGATGATGTCGTGCCGCTACAGTCCGCAAGTCGCCCTGATACGTCTGATCCGCAGGATGCCGGCTATCAGCAATTCCTGAAGGAAATGGATACCGGGGCTGAAGTGGATCTGATGATGGCCAGCCCCTCGTCCGGCAGCCAGTTCCTCACACCGGCTCTTCCAATAATCACGCCAAGGCACACTTCCCTCGCAGATCGACGTCTCAGTGACAGCTCCACAAACCTGCGCAAGCGAAAAACGGCGCTACTGGCAATACTGGCCATGGCCGCTGTGGTGGTCCTGATCGGCTTTGTAGCCCTGCTCAGCAAACCAACTCGGCCGACTCCTGCCAATGCCGAAAAAGCTGTCGAAAAAGCCCCAATTACTCCGGAAGCAGTACTCGCGACATCGCCGCCGGTAAAATTGCGCGCCGGAGAAAAGCTGGAATTCCAACCGACGTTCGATGGTCCGCCCCCCGCGCTTCCCGCAAAAGGACAACTCCTCTGGAAACTCGGCGGCGAAGCCCCCCAACAAGTTCTGATTGACAGGGACTCCGGAAAAGTCCAATGGACTATCCCCGAAACTCTCGCCTCTGCCGCCTATGTCATTCCTGTCGAACTTTACTTTGAACATGATGGTCACTCGACACTTGTTGCCTCAACGAATATCGTCGCCTCCGTCCAGTCCGAATCCCCGGTTTACGTTTTCTCACAGGTCGGCCCGGCTCGAATAAAGCCCGGACATCAGTTCTCATGGACTCCGGAAGTCAGTCCAAAACCAGACCCAAAGTCTGGACTCCAATTCCGCATGGCCGGTAAAAATCCGCCAGATATGACCATCGATCCCCAGGACGGAACACTGCAGTGGACGCCTCGCTTTAATGATCTCGGACGCTACCCCGTCACACTCGAACTCATGAACGCCAATGAAAAAACAGTACTCACAAGAATCACTCGAGTACTGCTGGTTCTCCCGGAACCCCTGCGGTTTGAACTGCCCATTCTTCCTGAACAGACGGTCCAGGCTGGTGAAAAGCTCAGAGTTGAAATTTTCAAAGTTCCACCCCCGTTCCTCGGGCGCCTTCTGGATCTGCGCATTCGAAAAGAAAATGCTCCCGCCGGTGTCGCTCTCGAAAATCGCGGTGCTGTACTGACGTGGTCCGTTCCCAAAGACGCCTCCGGACGCGTCGAGCTGACACTGGATGCTGTACCCCTGTTTCCTGAGGTATGGCTGAATGGAAATTCCCCGCCACAGTGCCGGATTGTAATCAATGTCCTGCCAGCCTCCGGCAAAAAGTCGGGCTCCGTTCCTGACGCCGCAGAGGTCGCTCGGGCCGAACAGGAACTCCGCGAACTCTACAAGCGGGATTTGACATCGCTGCCCAAACGCACCGCCCTGGCCAAAAAACTTATCGAACGCACCTACGAACAGGATCCAGGCGCCGCTGATTTTGCCCTGCTGAAAATTGTCATCGAAAGCGAAAACAAAAATCGAATCGCAGACAATATTATTGAAGCTCTGGAACTTCGCAGCCTGCGATACGGTGTCAGCGAACTCGAAGAAGCCGTTGCAATTGCCCGTGACCTGAAAACCGCCACGCTCACCCCCCTCCAGCAGGATCGACTGATCGAACAATGCCTGCGACTGGCATCAGAATCCGCAGCCCTGCAGAAATGGTCCGATACCGTGATTCTGCTCCGAATCCCTGCCGAACTGCTCCGAAAAACATCCAAAGGTTCCATTACGGAACTGCTGAGCAGTGATGTGGGTAATGCCGCCAGCCTCGCAAAAGACCTGGAAGCTGGTGGCAATGCCGCGGATGCCGTTCGCAGTCAGGAACTTGCCGAAATCCTGAAACGCTGGCAGTTCCTGCCCGCATTCCGGAATCCCGGCGGGCTCGCCTACGCCAGCACCAACAGCAAAGATAAACTGCCAGATAACGGCAAGGGGCTCTGGACCTTCCAAAGCGATCGGATCCTGCTGAAGTCTAACGCCAAAGACGCCTCCGTTGGGTTTGTCGATCCAACTTTCGATTCCGCACGATGGATGCTCAGAATGCAGGTTCAGGGGTCCAGCCAGTCACTCATGGTGATGCTGGGCGCCAACAGCTCAACCGATCTCAAATCGCATCTGCTCACTCTTGATCAGTCCGCCTTTGGCCGCGTTTCGATCGTGCCTGATCGTGCCATCATCCTGCAGGGAAATGCCTCCGCAAATCTCCCACGCGAAGGATGGAACGATTTCGAAGTCCTCGTTGACGGGACCAGCCTGAAAGTGCGAGTCAACGGGGAACAGGTCGTTCAGGGAAATCTGCCTGCCCTCAAATCCGGACAGGCGGGAATTCTCGCATCGCTCCAGCAGGCTGCCGGTGATACCGTCCTTCAGTTTCGCAAACCAAGATGGCTGCGACTTCCCAGCCGCCCGGATCGATAACCCACACTGCCCGTACAACTCAGGAACGAAACTTCCCCCATGCCCGCGTTCGCAACCCCCTTTTCCCACAGTCTCAGGCTGGTTATTCAACGGCCGCATCGCTTTCTTCGAAACGCCTGGCTTCTTGCAGTACTGATCCCGATGATTCAGACGGCAACCTCGTCCGCTCAGGAAAATTCCTGGGGCACGCTGCGGGGACGAATACTCTTCGACGGCCCTGTTCCCAAAGCCGAACAGTTGCAGATTGAACGCGACGCGGATGTCTGCGGCCTGACAACACTCGTTGACGAATCTCTCGTTGTCCATCCGGAAAACCGCGGCATTCAAAATGTTATACTCTGGCTGGAATCCAAAGCCCCGGTTCCCGTGCATCCGGATTACCTGAATGCCAATCTCAAACCCGCCGTCATCGATAACAAAGGCTGCCGATTTGAACCGCGAGTCGTCCTTCTGCGAACAGGACAATCGCTCGAATTGCAAAACTCCGATCCGGTGGCTCACAACGCAGCCGCCTACCTCAAACGATCCACTCCGTTCAACGATGTCATCCCCTCCGGCAAACCCACACAACGAATCATTCGCAAAGCCGAAACGCTGCCAGCTCGGATCGATTGTTCCATCCACGCATGGATGCGGGCATGGCTGGTCGTTCAGGATCACCCCTATGTCGCCGTCACCGCTGCCGATGGCACGTTTGAAATGAAAAATCTGCCTGCCGGAGAATGGCGCATTCGCTGCTGGCAGGAACGCCCGGGAAATCTCACCCAGTTCCAGCGCGAAGGCCAGACACTGCCCCTCGACAAAGGGGCCCTCATCCTGACTATTCCCTCCAGCGGCGAACTCAACCTCGGTGAACTGCAACTGACCGCCACACAACTGAAACCTAAAAAATGACCCCGGCGCTCGTGTCGGCCTCCCGGAAAACCTGCATGGCCGAACCCCTCGCTGTACCATCTCTCGCAGGGAATTCGGCAAGTCTATAATCTCCAGGACAGCATCTGCGTATCCCTCAGAAGGTTGCCGCATAGATTCGCTGGTGACCTTTCTTCAGATGCGCCACGGTGTTTCATCATGGATGCGATCCTGAAGGGACGCGGGAAGGGCTTTGTAGATCTCTTTCACCGCCACAGCTAAGATGAGTGTGGAAAAGTTCTCCTTCAACGCCCGATTGAAAGTCTGTCGTTCCTGAAGTCCATGATTCCATGACGCCGCAGTATCTGCTGAAATACATCCTGCTGATCCTCCTGCTGCATTCCAGTGCGCTGGTAGTGGGTTCGGATGTCGCCAACTATGCTCGGGAAGTCCATCAGGACAAGCCGGTTGCCTTGTATGCATTCTCGGAAAAATTATCCGCCGACGGCAGCCCCCTTCGCAATGCATCCATGGTCGTGTCCGCAGCGCCGGATGCTGTGTATTCACAGGCAGTGCAACTACAGGATGGACCCGTCAGTGTTGGGCCAGCGGCTGGGTTTTCCGGAACAGGTTATTTCGAAATCCCGGATCACGCTTTCTTCAATACCGGGGAACTCAGTGTTGAGTTCTGGGTTCGCAGCAGTCAGACATGGGATCAGCCCTACTGGCCCGGCAGCGCGACTTTGATTTCAAAATTCACCGGCGGCTGGGCATCCGGAGACTGGGGCATCCTGGGTGGCAGCCTGACGGCGGGGGTGAATGAAGGGCGGATTCTTGTCGGGATCGGTCCAAAAGGTGGAGGCGATGTTGTGCTGGCTTCCCGTCCGGGGCTGAATGACGGACGTTTTCATCACGTTGTCTGGGTTCGTACCCGCGAAGGACGAAATGCTCTGTATGTGGATGGCACCCCTCAGGCCAGTGCTGATGACCATGGAACAACAATCGCAAACACCCGGGCAATTCAGGTTGGCGGCGAGAAATCAGAACCGAACGGAACATTCCTGAAGGGCTCCATCGCGGCCCTCGCAATCTACACGTACCCATTGCCGGAAGCTCGTATCCGAGCACACTTTGCAGCCGGTCAACTGGATCCGCGCCTGCCACCTCCGGCGAAACAGGTTGTGGATTTTGCCACAGACATCAAACCGCTGTTCCAGCAATATTGTTATCACTGCCATGGCCCCGGAGAAGACCAGGGTGGTTTGTCCCTGGCAACACGAAATCAGGCCTTGATGGGTGGCGACAGTGGTTCGGTGATTCTGCCTGGCAGAAGCTCGCAGAGTGCGCTGGTTTTGCACGTGGCTGCTCTCGATGAGACTCGAGTCATGCCGCCCGAAGGCGAAAGACTCACAGCAGAGCAGGTCGGGCTGCTGCGAGCGTGGATTGATCAGGGCGCAGTCTGGCCAGCGAACGCTGAGGAGCCGGATCCTCGGTTGACCAGAGCTGCCGAGCACTGGGCCTATAAGCCGCTGCGGCGTCCAGCATTGCCTGACGCACAGCCGGATGACTGGGTGACATCTCCGGTTGATGCCTTTGTTCTGGCAGGACTGCAGAACGCGAATCTGCAACCAGCCCCGCAGGCGACAAAGGCGGCCCTGCTGCGGCGTGCCTGCTTTGATCTCACTGGCCTGCCGCCGACTCCCGATGAAATCCGGGCGTTCGAACAGGATTCCCGTCCAGAGGCATGGGAAGAGGTGGTGGACCGATTGCTGAATTCTGCCGCCTATGGCGAACGCTGGGCGCGACACTGGCTGGACGTCGTCCGTTACGCCGACTCGGGTGGCTATGAAACCGACATCCGTTACGAGCAGGCATGGCGATATCGCGATTACGTCATTCGCAGCCTGAATGAAGACAAACCGTATGATCGGTTTCTTCAGGAACAGGTGGCCGGGGATGAGTTGTGGCCGGAGGACGCTGAAGCAATGCAGGACGCAGTGGCCGTCTGGACACTCGGCCAGTGGCCCAATGCGCTCGACAAATTCCCGGAAATGCTGGAATACATGCGGCGGACGGATCAGGTGACCACTTTCAGCGAATCCATGCTGGGACTCACTGTGGGCTGCGCCAACTGTCACTCGCATAAATATGATCCGATTCGCCAACAGGATTACTTCGGACTGGAAGCAATCTTTGCAGCCAGCGAAACCTGGGATCGTAACACCAATAAAAAATCCTGGAGCAGTGGCGAGCGTACTCATTTCCGCATCTTTCGACATGCCTCGACGCCAACACCAATTCATCTTCTCACGCGCGGTGAACTCTCCAGGCCCCGCGGACTGGTGCTGCCTTCACTTCCCGCATTTCTCCCCGGTGGAGGCCCACTCCCGGACGTCGCAGATGAAAGTCGCATGCGTCGGGCTCATCTTGCACGCTGGCTGGTATCTCCGCAGAATCCGCTGACAGCTCGAGTCATCGTGAATCGAGTGTGGCAATGGCATTTTGGGCAACCGCTCGCCGGCACTCCCAATGATCTGGGTATGCAGGGGCAGAAGCCTTCACATCCGGAATTACTCGACTGGCTGGCGACGGAGCTTGTGGAAAACGGCTGGCGTCTCAAGCCATTGCATCGCTTGCTCCTGCTGTCTTCTGCATGGCGTCAGTCCGCCATACGTGATTCGGCAGCAGTGACGGCTGATCCCGCAAACAGACTTTACTCCGGCTTCTCGCGACGCCGTATGGACGCAGAAGAAGTCTGGGATCATCTTCATGCCACATCGGGCGTCCTGAATCGAAAAAGTTTTGGACCCCCGTTCGTGCCCTCGTTATCAGCGGAAGAGATGCAGGGAATTTACGACATCGAAGGCAACCGGGACGAAAAGTGGCCTGTGACTCAGGAACAGCATCGGCGGGCAATCTACATTCTGAATCGCCGGTCGTTTCGCTTTCCGTTTTTTGAAGCGTTTGATCCTGCCAACAGTGGTGCCAGCTGTCCTGTTCGACAGACCTCGACCGTACCGACTCAGGCCCTGACTCTGCTGAACAACAGCACGGTGGCAACTCAGGCGAAAGTGCTGGCAGAGCGGCTTGTTCAGGAAGCCGGGCCTGAGCCCGAACAGTGTGTGCGACTGGCGTGGCTCCTGTGCTGCAGCCGCGAAGTCACTCCCGCGGAACTGCCTCTGGCACTGAAGTTTCTGACCGCCGCGGAGACGTCGCACAGTATAGCAGGCACAGAGAATCCCCATGCCGCCGCCCTCGCCGATTTCTGCATGGCAGTCCTGAACACGACCGAATTCATCTACATCAATTGAGGCATCGTGGCATGCGGCACTCTCTAAAAATTTCACGCCGGGATCTGCTTGCACGAGCCGGAATGGGAATTGGCTCACTGGCACTGCTGGACATGATGAGCCGTGATACAGTGGCCGCCGAGAATTCGCTGTTGCCCAAAACGACTCATCACCCACCACGCGCCAAAGCGGTCATCTCGCTGTTTATGCACGGTGGGCCAAGCCAGGTTGATACGTTTGATCCCAAACCGCTGCTCAGAAAGTTCGCGGGGCAGACACTGCCATCCAGTTTCGCAAATCTGAATCTGGAATTTACAAAAGCAGGTATGGCGAAAATTCTGCCGAGTCAGCGGACGTTCCGACGCTGCGGTCAGTCCGGTCTGGAAATTTCGGATCTGTTTGAGCATTTGCCGAGTGTTGCAGACGAACTGGCTGTCGTGCGAAGCTGTCATCATACGGAATTCAACCACGCGCCAGCACTGTATCTGACACACTCTGGCACCGGTATGATGGGGCGGCCAAGTCTCGGCGCATGGACGATGTATGGACTTGGGGCGGACTCTGCGAATCTGCCCGGCTATGTCGTCCTGTGCGATGGACCACTCAAAGGCGGACCGCTCACCTATGGCCACGGGTTCCTGCCTGCGGTTTATGCCGCCACAGAAATGCGTCTCACTGGCACCCCGATCTTATACCTCAACAAACCCGCGGGCGTCAGCAGCAGTGATCAGCGGCGAATTCTCGACTTTTCACAGCAGCTCAATCGGCAGTACCTGAAACAGCAGGAAGACGATAGCAATCTGTCGGCGCGGATTGCAGCCTATGAACTGGCCTATCGAATGCAGGCCGCAGCACCGGAAGCCGTTGACCTCAGCAGGGAAACAGAATCCGTCAAAAGACTCTACGGGTTGGATGATGACGTTACCCGACCGTTCGGCACACAGTGCCTCAACGCTCGCCGGCTGGTCGAGCGGGGTGTGCGATTCGTGCAATTGTATCATGGCGGCGGAGGCGACGGCTGGGATACGCATGGCGACAATGACCAAAAACACCTGCGTAATGGAAAGCAGATTGATAAACCCATCACCGGGCTCATCACCGACCTCAAAGCCCGCGGACTGCTCGATTCCACACTGGTCATTTGGGGTGGCGAATTCGGCCGAACCCCCACGTCAGAAGGTTCCAGTGGCCGTGATCATAACCCCTATGGCTATTCCGTCTGGCTGGCTGGCGGTGGAGTTCGTGGCGGAACAGTCTACGGGGCCACCGATGACTTCGGTTTTCGCGCAGAGACGAACGCGGTGCAGGTGCGCGATCTTCACGCCACGATTCTGCATCTGCTGGGACTCGGCCACGAACAACTCACCTTTTACTTCCAGGGACTGCAGCAGCGGCTGACACAGATTGACGGAGAGAGCCGCGTCATCAGCGAGATTGTGGCATAGTTCGGGTAGTCACGCTCAGGTCGCTGAATAATGCCCGGGGCATGCTGTGCTGTTGGCAGCAGCGTGCAGAAAAAATCTGCATCAAAAGACGCGCCGGGACACCCGAAGTATTCCTGATGCCCGGCACACGCGATTCTCAGAAGCCGGCTATTTCACCGGCACAATCTCGAATGTCTGTGCCTTCATCACCAGTGCCTCCGCCACCTTCGCGTCCAACGCTGGAAGCATGGCCAGTCGGTCTTCGATAAGCTTCTGCTTTTTGGCTTCCAGCTCTTCGCGAGAGATGACACTGTAAATCCATTCCGGGGGGCTTGACAGCACAATGCCCCGGAAAATCTGATCATGGTGGAAGCGATTTTTGTTTTCCACGGCAGCGCGCACAGCGTTCACCTGATCGGCTATGGGGCCATCCTTCAAGGCTCCAACTGCCAGGTTTGCTCCAGCGGCCAGTTGTTCCGCCGTCAGTTCGG
>CAIQIE010000233.1 GCA_903871805.1 uncultured Planctomycetaceae bacterium
ACCGGACCACCATAGTCCGTCTCGATCGCAAAAATACAGGCTGGGTTGTAGCCCCATGACAACACACCCGCGAACTCCGCCAAAGGCATCACTTCGATGACATTGACACCTAACCGCTTCAGATGATCCAGTTTCTGGATGGCCTCCGCAAATTTATCGGTCTGGTGATCTTTGTCGGTGTGAAACGTCCCCAGATGCATTTCGTAAATCACGATTTCGTTCACGGGCGGCAGATGAAAGTCGTCGCCTTGCCAGTCAAACTGAGGGTCATGGACAACAGCGTTCCCAATGGAATTGGTCACCTGTCGCGCGTAGGGATCGATTCGCAGCAGCTCCCTGTCGCCGTTCAGAATGCGATAGCGATACTCGTTGCCAATTGCTGCCCCGGATACATCCGCATACCAGTAGCCCGCGTCCACTTTCGTCATGGGATGTGCGTCTCGTGACCAGTTATTAAACGACCCAGTCACGAACACCGCATCGGCATGCGGAGCCCAGACTCGAAACGCTACGCCGGACGCATGCGGCATGGCCCCCATTCCCGTGTGAACATTCCCGGATGACGTTGTTGACAAGCACTCTCTCCCCGATGTTCTCAGGCCGCGATGTTGTACTGACAAATCTCCCTCAGGATCAGCTACTCGTCAATGCCTCGGCATCCCGCCGCGCGGCAATGGCCTCAAGGATCATCCATTCGCCATCGTCAATGCTGGCCTCGGCCAGCATCAGTGCCGCTTCAGCACAGGCCTCAGCAATCCTTGCTCGCGAGGAAAGATATTGAGCATCATGCATTCCTGTTTCACGCTCGGTGCTGTTTTTCGCAGCCACCCCTGTTTGCTGGATCCACACGTCCAGCAACGCCCTCGCTTCAGCCATTCGCAACTGCCGGACTTCGCTGGCCTTGCGCATCTCGCCAACCTTCTCGTGTAGAAAATGGTACGTGGCTCCTATGTTCAGCCTCAGTGACTCCAACCGGCCCTGAAGCGTCTCCAGTTTGCCATGCACGTTTTCACAGAACCTGCCAACCGCGTCATTCATAACTGCACTCCCGTGATCAACGATCCACGCCATCGGACACACACTGCACTTCAAGTCCCGCATGAACGCGCCCCCCACGAAAATCGTATTTCACGACATAATTCCCGGCTACAGACACACTTCCGAACATTTCAATCCTTCTCTTCTGATTCGCAACACCCGACACCCTGAGCCGAGTGGCTGAGATCCGGATGGTTTGTGATTCATCACATCACAACATCGGCAAATAATGCTCCCACACGGATTAACCACCCTGTCGACGGACAGACGAGTGAGGAGCCCCGTGGGCGAATTGGAACACAAACTTCCAGTGCAGCCCCAGTCCAGCAACCACGGCCAGATGCCACACCTCATGAGAGCCGAGGACACCTGGAATAAGGATCAGCGAATTCTGGCCCGGAATCAGAGCACCCAGCGAGTAAATCACGCCTCCCCAAAACAACGGCTTGACAAAACAAAAACCATATCGCCTCCAGAGCGAGATGCATGTGATCAGACCAGACCAGCCGAACAACAGGAATATCCCGGTCCCGGCACCGTATGGAAGGCCTTCCGGGAAAACTGTTCTCAGCACAATACCAGCTGCCGCGACTGACCAGACGAGGAGTAGTGAACACCAGCGCTTGAAGCCTCTGTCGAGAATCGCGTGCATGGGTGTCATTGTTCCGGCAATGAGTGCAAAGACTCCAGCAATGTCCAGCTGCCGCATCACACCACGTCCAGGGCCCGGCCCCAGCATGTGGTACACCGTACTCATGGAAAGCAGAAATACCGTGGAAATTGCCATGATGCTCAGACTCGCCACCCGAAGCCAACTGCCGCAGCCGAGCCGGATGAGGTAAAAACTCAGGATGGAGAAAAGAATGACAGCCAGCAAATGAGTAATGCAGTTCACCGGCTCCCGGATGCCTGGAATCGCATAGACAGTGATGTCGACCAGAACCAACTTCATGCTCCTGCGCCAATTCCTCAGACGGGCTGCCGGCCCTGTATCACTCGTATCAGGACAACGACTATGGCAATAATGAGCAGCAAATGAATAAATCCACCGAGCGTGGTCGAACTCACCATGCCCACCAACCAGAGGATCAATAAGACGACAAAGATTGTCCAGAGCATTTCTAACACCTTTCAATTACAGATTATGACACACTCGTAAACACACCCGCAACCGTGTGCGGCTTCTGACACCGACAACATTTCCTGCCGTCATGCCTGCAACTCGACTAGCCCATCGGCTATGGCGATCAGGGATCCCCTCTGCACACTGTGGCGTCCTCCGCATACATGGAAATTCGCCCTGACTGAGCTTGTGGTTCTGCCATTGCATCACCATGCGACTTAGCAGACATGAACCTCTATCGAACCTGAGCAGGCACGAGTGCGGAGGCCCCCTCGTCGATTTCTGTTTGCGCCGCAGTTCTGGTGTTGCCAGACGGCCTGATCATCCCAGCCATTTTTTCTCGCGTCTCTGCAACCTTTAGATCCTGAGTTGTCGACTGTTGCCCCAAGCCACTCGAGGTGTCGCTCCATGGCCGTAGATCGCTATTCATCTGATCGCGTTTCATGGCGGGAACTCCTTCAAGTTGAATAGACGCTTCCGAAGTACCTTCGCCTTGCTGATTACCTGCTGTCATAATGACCTGGATCCGTATGATCACTACCCGGCACTTTGAAACTGATTTTCCCTTCACCGCCGGCAGTCACGTCGACAATCAATGATTCACCCACCCTGCATTCCAGCACAAGGACGGTACTCCTCGATGGCGTACGTCACTCCGACTTCAGGCACTGCCGGATTCTCTGCAGCAA
>CAIQIE010000234.1 GCA_903871805.1 uncultured Planctomycetaceae bacterium
CGCTACTCTCCGCGGCCTTCGTCTGACCGGCACCTCGTCGTTGTAGTACCCGCATCTATTGCAGCCGGGATCACTCAGTGGCCACATGGTGAATACTGGTCAGGCCTTCAGAACGCAGAGTGGGGCGGATGCAGGTGTCAGTCACATGGGTTGGACAGGCACCCGGGTTGGACATTTGCCGTAAGAACGGCAGGGGCGGTCAGACGTTTGATTAAGCCCGGAGAGGCTGGCAGAAGGGTGCGATCTGCGTAATGCGCGTTCAAATTCTTTCAAACTGGTCTTTGTGAAAAGAGGCGTCCTGCCTGAAAATGTTTGTTCTCAACCGAACACAACAGGAAGGAACGCCTCTCATGGATGGACAGGTTACAGCAGGGACGCTGGTGTGTGCAATTCCGACGCACGCGGTTAGCGACTGGCTGGCAAAAAAAATGGTGGAATTTTGCCAGACGCCGGCGCAGGCAGCTGGCACGTTTCTGCATCCGGGTATGGGCCCTGCTGATGCTCATGAGTTTGAAGCCCGTGTGGAAGCGAACGTTCGAGAAATGGCTCGGACCTTTGTGGAATGGTGCTTCAATGGCCTGCAATCGCAGGCGGTGGAAGCGATGCCACAGCACGTCGAGCATCTCGGTCAGAAGTTCTGCCGACGCAAAGTGAAGACACAACACAAGAATGTGCTCACGCGCTTTGCCAGAATCACTTTGACGAGAGCCACCTATCGCCAGGGGAGCCGTGGCCGGACGATCGCGCCGCTGGAGAAGGTTCTGGGCATCGAGTGCGGTGCGACTGCGGGCGCTCAGGATCTTGTGGGGCGGCAAATCGCCGCAACTGGTTCGTCGCAGAGACGCAGCATTGACCTCATTGCTGAACGCACGGGGGCCAGGATTGGGGTCGAAAAGCTTCGCAATCTGACCACGTCTCTGTCGGAGATCATGGAGCCACAGCGTGAAGTGTGTCAGGTACACCAACTTGAAAAATGGATTGATGAAGCGAAAAAACACGGGGAAAACGTGACTTTATCGGTCAGTCGGGATGGTGTCAGCCTGGGGATCGCACCATTTGGAAACTTTGAAATGGCGTCCGTCGCGACACTGAGTGTCTACCGCAATGATCATCGTCTGGGGACAGTCTACCTGGCCTGTGCTCCGGAAGAGAATCAGGAAACGCTCAGTCGAAATCTCACCTCATTGCTGAAGTCGATTATCCGAAGTCGCGGCATGAAACTGAACCGTATTGTTTACGTCACCGATGCTGGCAAGATCGAAACCGCGCATTGGAGAAATGTGCTGCGGCATCTGCATGTGGATGGCGAACGAATTAAGATTCAGCGAATTGTGGATTACTACCACGCCAGCCTGCGACTGACGACGATCGCCGATGCACTGCTGCTGACTTCTTCGCAACGTACACAGTGGCTGACGCGAGTTCGCAAGATGCTGCTGACACCTGGTGGCTGGGGTCGCGTGATGCGATCCATCGCAGGTATGGAGCAGCAGCATGGCGTCAATCCAGCCAGCGTGAAAGACCTTCAGGCAGCGAAACGTTACCTCTATCGGTATCAGAGGTTCATGAACTATTCGGAGTACCGCAGACACGGCAGCCCGATCGGCAGTGGCATCGTCGAATCCGCCTGCAAGCAGATTGTGACCGAACGCCTGAAGCTCTCGGGAATGCGGTGGTGTCACGCTGGAGCCGGACAAATCATGACACTCAGATCCATCCTGCTCAGCCAAATTTGGACCGCCACATTTCGAAATGCGTTAATAGCACGACCAGCCGTCAAAACCCTCGTCAGTCCACAAACCTCGTGATTACCGTGTACCGCGGCGCAATGACCGGATCGCACCCTAGCCGTGAACACGTTCGCGTATATCATCCTTCAGGAATGGAAACCGATCCCTGGTGCTGAAAATCAAATGCGCGTACAGTTGTGACAATGATTGTGGCATAATTCTGCACCTGGGCTGTAATTTGACTATGGCCGTTGGCCAAATGTGTGTTGTGGGGGTCGTGTTCCAAGGGCGTTGCCCTTGGCTATGGTGAGCATGGCCGTTGGCCAAATGGGTTATTCGTGGTCTTCGGTATGTTCGGCGGCCGAATGTTGTGCCCGTTATTTTTTCGCCAAAGGCGATATTCATCATAGCCCAGGGCAACGCCCTGGTTTGAAGAGCCATTTGCGTCCGGTTTGGCCAACGGCCATAGTCATCGTAGCCTTGGGCAACGCCCCAGGACGTTGGGTTCGTTCCGTTGCCTTTTGGCCAACGGCCATAGTCAAGCGTCATCAGTCCCAGACGTATTGTTCATCGCATTCGATGCCATAACGATTCAGGAAGGTGAGGTGCCTGGCACCTGGGCTTTTACCATCGCGGCATGATTCTGCAGCTGGGCTGTAATTTGACTATGGCCGTTGGCCAAATGGTTGCTGTGGGGGTCGTGTTCCAAGGGCGTTGCCCTTGGCTATGGTGACTATGGCCGTTGGCCAACAGAAGGTGAAGTGGCCTGGTCTTGGGGATTTTACCCCATGGGCATTCGAGCGACAATGCCATGGGGCAGCCACTGGGTGCCATGGGGCAGCCACTGGGTGCCATGCACCTGCGACTGCAAAGTCAACATTGAAAACTGTTTACGTGAACACTTTCCGCAGCGTGTAGCATGCATCAACCCGAGTTGCGTGGAATCCAGCCACCGGGTGCCATGCAGCTGCGACTGCAGCCCTGGGATCGAGCAGCGAGCAGGTCAGCGAGAGTATCAAGAACGTCTTCGATGATCTCCCCCAGGCATTTGCCTGAGGGAAGGTCTCCAGACACTCATTCAAGCGGCCGACGTCCGTATCGAACGAATCAGCTCCCACGGCCATACCTCGGTACCAGACTTTTGGTACGACGAGGGACAGCACGACTGGGTGATCGCGGTGAAGGGAGCGGCGAGGTTGGCTGGCAGCCCGTTGCAGAACTCCAACGGGTTGTGGCTGACCCTCGCAATTTATTTTCGTCCAGGCAAAGATCCAGTGTTTTTTAAAACATCTCCCATGGGTCAGCCCCTGCGTGGGATTGACGGTCGATTTTCAGTTGGCTGCGAGGACATAAAATATGAGTGAGCTTTCCCACGTGAGTCGGTCAAATCTCCGTCAAGGTGCGGTCTACATGCTGGTCGGGCTTGTCTGGGGAATGGTGATCCCTGCGAGTCCTTTTCCTCGACTTGCCCTCGGCGCACACCTTCAACTTACGACACACGGCGTCATGTTCCTGGTTGCCGGGCTTGTCATTCTGCATCTCCCGTTTGCGAAAGGCGGCGTGTCGGCAAAAATACTCATCGCCGGTCCCTGGTTGACATGGCCGGTGATGCTGACGGAAATGGCAAATGGATGGTGGGGCGCTCGGAAAACGCTGCCCATCGCAGCAGGACAAGCTGGGGCCGTCGGTGCGGAACCGTGGCAAGAAACCATCGTTACGGTCGCCCATCTGATTGGGGCTGTCGTCTTGATTGCTTATTGGGGAGTCATTGCGGTCGGTCTGTTCCGCAAGCCGATCAAAGGGGAATAGGGCACGAGCCAACCGACCGTCTGAAAAAACGTCGGGGAGGCTGTGGGCGTTGCGTGCTGGGATGAATGAGCAATTTACGTAAGAAGGTGCCTGCGTAAGAAGGTGGCTGGCACCTGGATCCTCCTCGCCTGTGTTCCCGCTCCGGGACTGCGTTTTCTTCGTGCTCGTGCTCAGTCCGCCCTGGCGGGCGGTACTCGTGCTCGTAATCGACTCGCCCAGGAAGCGCGGTCAGGGTGATACTGCAGCCTGAGGCTGTTGGGCTGGCACTGCTGCGTGGTCGGAGGACTTTCGAGCACGAGCACGAGCACGAGCACGAAGCACGAAGTACGAAGTACGAAG
>CAIQIE010000235.1 GCA_903871805.1 uncultured Planctomycetaceae bacterium
CAGGCGGAAACACACACCGGTTGGTCGTCAAAATCCCCAACACAGGTGCCTGGCACGCAGGATGGGCACGCGGGATGGCCAGGCAGGGCCTCACTGGCGCTTCGGGTTAGTATCGATAACCTCGGAGGCTTGCCACCGGCCACTTTCTACCAGCACTTCAGGCGGAAACACACACCGGTTGGTCGTCAAAATCCCCAACACAGGTGCCTGGCACGCAGGATGGCCAGTCAGGGCCTCGCTGGCGCTTCGGGTTAGTATCGATAACCTCGGGCGCATGACGCCAAGGGCCGGGTGAAAAAAAAAAGCAGCCACGCACCTTGCCGATGTGGACGGATTCCGGACTTGGAATTTGCCCCGGAACGTCTGTCAGACTTGCAGGCGGCCCCCACCGGAAACGCGAAAGACAATTCGTCCGGACATCGAGAGCCGTTCATGGCGTGATGACTCCCGCCGGATTCCAGCCAGCCCGGCAATCTTCCGGGCGCGAACTGCACCACACGTCCCGGCACGCCGCGCACGACTACCCACACCGGCCGAGGATTGTTATTCCGGCACTCCACCAATGGCTGCGAGGTCAATCACTCAGAAATCCGACCGAATCAGGTACAGACACCCAAGCCCCAGCATCACCAGAATAAAGCCGCTGTTGCTCCACAGGGACGCCCACGGGTCAAACGAAATTCGATTGCTTTGCAGGTCTTCTACCGGTCCCGAGGGCTGGCCACCTTCTTCCTGCTGGATGGCAAGCGTCATTTCACCGGTCACCAGATAACGCACCGCATTATCCAGATCCCCGGGTCGCGGAAATACGGCATACAACGGCCGCACAACATAATCATAGGCTTGAAATGGCCATGGCAGAATCCCCTTTCGACTGTCCACAATCGCTGACGTCTGCAGGTCGATTACCTCCACACTTCGACGCTCCGCAATCCAGAGTTTATGATCCGCTGTCAGGCGAATAGACGAGATCGAACGATCGCGTCCCGCTGCCCATTCTTCAAACAGGTTTTGGGAGGCCTCAAAAATCAGCAGCCTGCCGCCGTGAGTGAGTACGGCTCCAAACTGACCGTCCGCAGATAACTCAACACGTTTTGGCTTGTCCCCCTCTGGAATCCGCCCTTCGAGGACATCGTTTGTGAGCTGGTCGAAGACCCTGACACTTCCATCCGCCAGTGCCGCCAGAATCAGATTCCCCCCAGCTGCCACCAGAGCCGACTGCTTTTGATCCATCACTCGACGGCCACTTTCCACATAGTTGCCGTCCTCCTGGCGACTGAGCACCGTCAGCGTGCCCCGGTCCCACGTCACGAAAGCCGCATTTCCCGCGTTAAAGGCAACTGCCGCATCACCTCGCAACGTTTCCCTGCGGGCAGGAGTGAGACTGCGAAACCCCTGCGATGCCCCGGATGGGATGATGTTCCCCAGCATGCCACGTAGCCACGTTCGTGTCGTGCGGACGCCTTCCGGGACGCCGGTAAAGACGTAGATGTTGCGAGTTCCCGGCAACAGCAGGTCCCCATTTGCCGCAAGGTACACCCCAAACATAGCTTCGGGTGTCACTGCCTCCGCCTCTCTGACAAAATTGTTGTCTGCATCGCCACGAATCAGTGTCGCCGGGCCCGCCTGATTGAACCGCGAAAATTCCTGCTGTAACGAGTACACTTTTGAGGCATCGTCAGACACCAGCAACTTCGGCTTCGCAGCTGGACGCAACATCCCCAGCGATGCCAGCGGATTTGACGACTGCTGCTCCATAATCACTGCCCAGTCCGACCGGGTTGCATTCCACCTCAGATAAGATCCGCTGCCATCAATTCCAAAGATTTCTGTTCCCGCAACCGCCACTTCCTCAAGACTCTGCCCTGGCAGGTAAAGTTGCGTCATAAACTGATTCACCACACCGGCCGTCGTCTGCAAAATCCAGAACACCACGACCACAATCAAACTGACAATCGGATTCCGCCAGATCGCCCCGGTTAAGGCGCTGACCGAGTAGTAGATGGCAAACAGAAACACGTACAGAGGAATGCACCAAAGCAATTCCGGACGCCAAAGACTAAATCGCAACCATAAAATCAACCATGTCCCGGTCACCAGCAGCGCCGCACACAGCAACGTAAACAGACATCCTCCCACAAACCGCGTCACATAAATGGTCGCGCGCCGAACCGGTTTGCTTAACAGCAACGAGATCTCCCCGGGTTCAAATGTCCGGGGAATAATTGATGCCGTCACCAGCAGCGAACCAAAGACGCCAAAAAAGCCAAGGAACACGGACAGAACACCAATGATAATCTCGTTAATCAAACGATCAATCTGTGCCGGAGGAAGTCGCAGCGGTCCGAACAGCGTCATCGTTCCATACGATAACACCAGTGATGTGTCGTCCTGAATATCAATCGATTCCGGAAACGCCGCTGCCAGCCTCTTGAGATTTCTGGACGCTTTCACTTGATCATCCGAATTGTCAGCGTCCGCCAATCGCAATTCTTCGGCAATCTCTGCGGCCTTCCACGCAGCCGACTCCCACAATTCCGGCTTGTAAAAGTCGGGGCGCGGCAGCAACCCATTCACCATATCCAGTACCTGAGACTGCATGCGACGCGCTGCACGCCCCTGCTCGGGTTTGGCTGTCAGCCATGTCTGCAGTTGCTCCTGCTGCGGCACACTGAGCAGCTGGTAAAGATGAGACGCCGGGCCCGATTTTTCTGTCGATCCCCGCTGCAGACTTTTTAGAAACACCTCTGTGTCCGCTAACTCATACGGCCTTAGCCTTGTGCTGGCCACGGATGTCAGCCCCATCGGTGCCAGTGCCAGCAGGACCAGCAATATGCCCCCAAGGGCCATCCATAACACTCGGGACGCTGCAGCCTCTCGAAACGAATCTCTCAGGATCGCCAGACATGCCCTCATCGTGTGGCCTCCCCTACCAGATTCATAAAGACTTCTTCAAGCGTCTGCTCGCGACGCGCCATGCGATAAATACTGATGCCGTTTTGCCGCAGTGAATCCACCAGCTGATCCATTTCCGACTGCCGGGCGATCCGCGTCTCCACCTCATAGGCGTCCGCCGCGACGTCCCGAATTTGCGCACTACCTGACGGCTGAAAGATCCGCTGAATCACATCCCGATTTCCCACCAGCTGAAACAGAACCGGGGCATCACTGAGCGAACGCGTCAACTCCTGCACTCCCCCCGTCTTCAAAACCTCGCCGCGATTCAGGATGGCCACACTGTCACAGACCAACTCAATCTCCTGCAGCAAATGACTGTTCAGAAAGATCGTGTGCCCCTCATAGGCCAGGCGTTTCAGCACTTCACGAATTTCGCGCCGGCCAACGGGATCCACTCCGTCCGTTGGTTCGTCCAGTACAATCAGTTTCGGCTGGTGCAGCATCGCCTGCGCTAACCCCAGTCGCTGCAACATTCCCTTGGAATACCCCGAGACCCGTTCCCGCTCCCGCCCTTTCAATCCCACTGCCTCCAGCAACTTCGGACTGGCCGCACGAATGGCCGACAGCGACATGCCACTTAAGCTGCCGTAATACTCCAGTGCCGTATTGGCGGTCAAATGCCGCGGCAGGCGATGATTCTCTGGCAGATACCCAATTTCTCGCCGAGCTGCCATCGATCCCGCAGCAGACCCCAGCACCGTCGCCGCGCCAGAGGTTCTGGAAGTAATTCCCAGCAGAATCTTGATCAATGTGGTTTTGCCCGCTCCATTTGGACCAAGCAGCCCATAGATCGATCCCGCCGGTACCTGCAGACACACGTCTTTCAAGGCCTGAAAACGCTTCCGACGAAACAACCCACTGCGATAGATCTTGCTGAGATTCTTCGCCTCGATCACGATCGCTGGATCCGGTTTGATCTCGCTGCCCACAATCATCAGTCCCCTGCTTCTTTGTCATCCCGCCTGAATGTCGGCCGCCGATCGGCCTTCGAAATCGCCCCCAAAAACAGCCACCAGTTCGGATACCGTTTTGGATATCGATAGCAGCTGCCGGATTTGTCTGTCAGCCCGATGACGACTCTCCGGGGGCTTCACTCAGCTGCAGGTGCCCACTGCAGTGCTTACACACGACTTTGTGACCAAGATACTTCACACCCGCACGAATTTCCTGAGAACAGTGAACACACGGCATGTACGCAGCACTCACCGACACCGTCTGATCGTAATTGAAAGGCTGATCACAGTGCTTGCACTGCACTTTCATGCCCCGGTATTTCGTGTGGATCCGCAATTCCTGCCGACAACCCGGACAGGCAACGTAATGACCACGCGGCGCTACCGATGCAATCACAGCCAACTCCGGTAATGGGAAGAATTCGGGAATCTCAATGCTGTCTTCCGATAACTCAGAATTCAGCAAGGCGCGACACGACTGACAATGTACCACTCTCGGTGGCATGTTGTCACCACACTGCGGACACGGACCACCAGGCCATGCTCCGTTCATAAGTCCTCCTTTTCCTGTCACGGTCAATCAATTCCAGCAAATCTAAACGTCCAACGCGGTTGCTGCCTTACAAACTGACAACTCTTCCCGTCACTTCGCTCGAATCGCCAGCACTCGATGAAACGTATGAAAGTACAGGTGCCCATTCGCCACAGCCGGCGTGGAATGACAGTCATCCCCCAGTGCTGTTCGCCCCAGTTCACGAAACTCGGGCCCCGCCTGTACGACGACCACAGTACCATCTTCCGTGACACAATACAGCCGATCTTCAATACAGATCGGTGAACCACTGAACGCCCCGTCGATCCGCTCCGTCCAGATCTCTTTTCCAGTCTGCAGCTGCAGACAGACCAGAATCCCCTTGTCTCCCCACAGAAACAATAAGCCATCCCGCGTTATCAGACACGGCACATAGGGCAGCATTGTCTTTCGCTCATACACAATTCGCTGTTCGATCGGAATGTCCAAATCTGTTCGAATCGCCGCGAAGTACTTTCCGTTGCCGCCCTCTCCACAGGTCGCAAATACTAATCCGTCCACCGCAATTGGTGATGCCACGGTTCGCATCGGCAGTTTTGGTGTCTGCCAACCCACTTTCCCCGTCCGCAGATCCAGCCCCGAAACTCCCGAGGATTCGCTGACACACACCACCTGCGTCCCCCCTTTGCCGTCTGACGCAAGCACAGGCGTCGAATACGATGTCTTGCCAGGAGTCCGCTCTGTGCTCCAGACCGTCTTTCCGGTCTGCGAGTCCAGAGCCAGCACGGAGCTTGGTCCCACCTGATCGTTCGCGATGATCACCAGCCCGTCCTGAAGAATCGGCGACACCGCCAAACCATGCTCACTCTCATAGCTGCCAAGGTCCCGCTCCCATAACTCGCGGCCGGAAACCGACCAGACTTTCACAATCTGTTTTGAACCGTCAGCAAAAAGAGCACAGACCACTTCACCATCTGTCGCTGGCGTGCTGGACGCCCAGCTATTCTTGAGATGCTTACGGCTGTCAGAAAGCGTCACGGTGGCTTTCCACTGCTCGGCACCACTGTCTGCGTTCAGGCAGTGCAGATAGCGATCAGTACCGCCCTCGGTGGCCGTCGTCACAAACAACGCCTTGCCCCAAACTACCGGAGATGAATGCCCGACATGGGGCAATTCGGATTGCCAGGCAATGTCCGTCTTTTCCCATGTGGTCGGAATCCCCTTCTGTGTACTGATCCCGGAACCATTCTGGCCGCGAAATCGAGGCCAGTGGTCCTGACCAGCCGCGGTGGCGGAAAATAAAAGCAGCATCAGCAGGAACCAGTAATACATCTCCCACCTCCCAGTCATCTTGACGGTCGAGTCGTGAGTTCGCTCCACTGCGATAAACCTTAGAAAGTTTTCCGGGAATTGCACGCATTCCCCCCGGTCACGGCCAGGTACTTTTCCGAACAACCATCGCCAAAGGCGACCTTGAAATCCTCACTTCCGGATCCCAAACGCCCCAAAAAGCCAGGCCACACAACACCCACTGTCCATCAAAATTCCAACGAATCCCCGACCAAATTCGGGAAGACGACGCTCTGGCGGAGCCAAAAATCCTGAGCTTCAATTCCTGCCACTCTGCAGCAGCCACCGCTCCCGCAAATCTGTCAGCAAAGGTGGCGTTCGCAGCGATTGTTTCCTGCTCCTGAAATACGCCTCGGTGACGGCCCCCTACCCGAGATAAGTCGCTAAACATCTGTGGTTTTCCGGCAGTCCGCACACAAACTCCCGGGATTTCCAAAGACTCGCACCCCAAGCCCCCAGTGCCCCGGCAGATCCCAACTTCCATCAGGGATGCGATTTTCCCTTAAAAATCCTGCGACTTGCCCCTGTTTTGTCGCCGAAATCAGCCGCAAGGGACGCGACAGGTGGCACACTTTCTTGACGGGAATCCGGCGACGCCCCAGCGGGGAATCCCCCAGGGCCTCAATTCAGGCTCCCGTCCCAGCTCGCAAATCCAGCACCGCAGTATTCCAGATTCCAGAATAAAGCCACAAACCC